>NZ_JACEGK010000540.1:0-5363 GCF_056859195.1 Streptomyces sp. NH27 | reverse complement strand
CCCCCACGGCGACCACGTTCGACGGGACGCCCACCGTGGGCCCGCTGTTCCGCAACGGGCTCGACCAGCACCACGGCTGTACCGCCAGCGTCGTGGCGAGTCCCCGCCACGACCTTCTCGTCACCGCCGCGCACTGCGTCACGGGCACCGCCGCCGGCTGGCAGTTCGCCCCCGGCTACCGCGGCGGCCAGACCCCGTACGGCGTGTGGACCGTGACGCACGCCTACGTCGACCCGCGGTGGGCCAGTGGCCAGGACCCGCACTACGACTACGCGATCCTGCAGGTCGCCGACCAGTCGATCGGGGGCGTCAAGACCGCGATCCAGGACGTGACGGGCGGCAACGTCCTGGCCCCCGCGCCCCGCGCGGGCCGGAGCATCACGGACGTCGCGTACAACTCCGGCATCGACGACCTGCCGATCCACTGCGCCACCACCGCCACGTACACGGACGGGTTCCCCGGCTTCAACTGCCATGGCTTCGTGGGCGGCAGCAGCGGCAGCCCGTGGCTGGCGAAGGTGCCGGGCACCCATGTCACCGAGGTGGTCGGTGTCATCGGCGGCCTGTACCAGGGCGGTTGCTACGAGTACACCTCCTACTCCTCGCCTCTCACCTGGCAGGCGGACAACCTGATCCTCCGCGCGACCCTGGGCCAGCACCCTGACGTGGTGCCGGCCGCCGGCAGCGACGGCTGCTGAGGCGCCGCACACCTCGCGCCGTCCGCCGTCCGTAGCACCGTAGCATCGGGGGCCGACACCCCAGCTGAGCTGGGGTAAGTGACGCCGGCCTTCGACAGCGACTCGGCCGGGGCGGCGTCGGCCGGCTCGCCGGGTGACTGCCCGTAGCGGAGCGAGCCGGTCGGCAGCCGCGGCTCCGGGCCGACGGGCCGTACGCGTAGCGCTCCTGCCTCCTCCTGAAGGTCCGCACCGAGCGCGATCCGCCACGTCGGGCGGTCGGGTGACGAAGGTGCCGGGTGGGACGGCGACGGCGCGGCCGGGCCTGCGGTGTCGGGTGCTCCCGTACGGCATCGGGCGCACCGCGCCGCTTTCGGCTGCCGGCGAACCGCGAATCCGCCTGCGCCCGATCGCCGACCGGCCACCGAAAATCCCGGGCGCCCGGTGGGCGGCGCGGCGTAGGCTCCGCCGCTGTGGAGCTACGGACCTTTGCCTTCGACGACCGGCCCGATCTGCATGGACAGGCCGACGAGATCTTCAGTGCGGACTGGCCGGAGTTCATCTTTCACGACCCCGTCGCCGACCGGCAGATGGACCGGGTCCGGCAGTGGTTCGGGGAGCTGAACCTCCTCCTGGTCGACGGCGAGGACCGGATCGCGGCCGGCGGCTGGGGCGTTCCCGTGCGCTGGGACGGATCGCTCGACGACCTGCCCGGCGGCTACGACGACTCGCTGGTGCGGGCGGTCTCGCTACGGGAGGCGGGTGGCCGGGCCGACACCCTGGTGATCGCCGCGGCTCAGGTCCGCGGCGATCTGCAAGGTCGTGGCCTGGCCGCCGAGGTGCTCGGGCAACTCGCCTCCGCCGGCGAACAAGCCGGCCTGGCACGCGTGATCGCCCCGGTGCGGCCGGCCTCGAAGGCGCGCTATCCACTGACCGCGATGGACGAGTTCATGCGCTGGACCCGGGCGGACGGCGCTCCGCTGGACCCGTGGCTGAGGACCCATCAGCGTATGGGCGCCCGCGTGCTGTGTGCCGCGGAGCGCTCCATGATGATGACGGGCCCGGTCGCCGCATGGGAGAAGTGGGTCGGCTTCGCGCTGCCGGCATCCGGTAGCTACGTGGTCCCAGGGGCACTTGCCCCGCTGATGATCGACCGCGCCAACGATCGGGGCGAGTTGACCGAGCCGAACGTGTGGGTGCGCCACCGGTGAAGTGCCGCGTGGAGGCGGGATCTGCGGGCGACCGGACCTCGTACGGGCGGCCGGAGTCCGCGGGACGGGCCGGGCTGGTCAGGGCTGGTCCGGCTGGTCAGGGCTGCCGCGGGCGGAAATTCGGTGGACGCCGTTCGGGTCGGGGGTGAGCGTTGGGGGCAGCTGGAGAACATCTGGGACGCCGAGACAGCCCGGAGCTATGACACGCCCGGGGTCGGCATGTTCGCACCCCAGGTGGTGGGGCCGACCGTGGAGCGGCTCGCCGATCTCGCGGGGGAGAGGGCGGCGCTCGAGTTCGCCATCGGGACCGGCCGGGTGGCGGTCCCGCTCGCCGAGCGGGGAGTGCCCGTCACCGGCGTCGAGTTGTCGGCGCCGATGGTGCGGCAGCTGCGCACGAAGGTGGACGACGCGACGATCCCCGTCGTGCCGGGGGAGTACACGCTGGTCTACCTCGTCCTCAACACGACGTTCACAAGGACGACCAAGTACGAGTCCGCGGCCAGTGGCCGACCGTGGTCCGCGCGAACGCCAAGACCGTCAGCGTCGCTACCGGCCGGTCGTGGACCGACAAGTAGGGCTACGAGGAGATCCGCGACGCGCGTTGCTCCCGCGCCTCGAAGGACCGAGCCCAGGCAGGGTGACACCGCGCGCAGTCTGGCCGCCCGCGGTGTCACCCTGCAACGTTGAAGCTCACCGCGATTAACTGCAGGCGCACCCGCCGGCAGTTAATTCAGCCGCGCTGATAGTAGTACCACGTTCCGTTGAAGTAAAGCTCATACCCGTAGGTCTTGTACGACGCCCCGTAGGCGCAGCCACTGGTGGTGCTGGTGCCCCCCGCGTGAACAGTGTTCCCATACAACCACGGGTCATCAAAGATCCCGTTGTTGCAGTGGATTGCGGCCCGGACTGGGTCCGAGCAACCTGCACCGGTGTTGGCATGCGCTGTCACCCAGCGGATGCCGCCCGACAAGTGGGGCGTGGTGGTGACGCACGCGCTGGGCGGGTCCATGGGGACTGCCGCAGGCGCCGATTCGGCGAACGCCGCCCCGGTGAGACCCAGAGTCGAAATCGCGATGATCGGCACAACTGCGCAGACGCTTGCCGCCAGTTTGGAAATAGCCAACTGATTTCCTCCTTATTTTTTTCTCCCGAAGCACAGAAGTCCCGTACAGCGGAACATCAAAATTTGTACCGGATCGCACCTTCACGGCACCAGTCGGTTTCCTCCAGAGGAAAATCTCCCCATCAATCAGGCCGCAGTTCGTCGCATCCCGTTCTCTAACTGGTCGTTTCAGAATGCGGTGCGTAGGCGGCGCTTGCTGAGCCGGGCGACCATCTCGGGATCGTGCTGGTCGAAGAACAGCGTCGTGCCCGCGTCTCAGCCGCCGATGTCGGTGTCGGCGACCGCCTGGACCAGCCGGCGCATGTATTCGGGCCGATCGCGGTGATACCCGGCGAGGTCGGACCAGGCCGGGTGATCCAGGACGTGGTCCAGTGCGGTGGCGGGGCCGCAGTTGTGGGGACCGAGAAGTTCACGGGTCACGGCGGCGGCGATCACCGCCGTGGCCCGTCGCGCCGCGAGGTCGGTGAGCAGGCCGGGCAGGCCGCCGTCGGTGTAACTCGCGCGGCAGGTGGCGAGCCAGTCCGCGGACCACCGGCGGTGCAGGGCGTGCGGGTCACCGGCGGCGGCGTGGAAGGTGGGCGCCAGGGCGGCGCGGAGCCGGCGGACCAACTCGAACGGGTCGCCCGCCAGATGGGGATACTCGGTGGCGAAGTGGTGCCACTCGTGGGCGGGTGGCGGCAGTTCGTTCGTGATGTCGGGCTGCAACGGGTGCGCGGCGTTGGCGGGGTCCGCCGCGATGAACACGGCGGCGAGGGTCCGGTAGTCGACCGTGCAGTGCTCGGCGAGGAGCGCGGCGTCGTACAGGTCCTTGCCCTGGGGGTGCATGTCGTCGACGAGCCATACGAGCTTCCAGGCGAGGGAGAGTTCGGGTGTCGCCCCGAGCAGGCGGGCGGTGCCGATGGACACCTCCTGGGGCGGGATCGGCAGCGACTCGTTGAAGACGAAGTCGAGTTGGACGATGCCGCCGGGAGTCGTACCGCTGGTCCAGGGCAGGACCAGCCGCCGGCCGGGGACCCGGTCGTAGGTCCAGATGTCCTCGCTCACCGCGTCGCGGGCGTCGAAGCGGATCGTGTGGTTCGGGGGAGGAGTAGCGGCGCCGGCCAAGGCGGCCTGCCCGGCGGCGTGTTGGGCCGCTCGCGCGATGTGGTGCAGCATCGCGGTGGTGCGCTCCTCCTCGATCCGCCACTGCGCGGGCGTGACGACGAAGTCCAGGTCACCGGGCTCGCGCGCGACCTCGCCGAACCACTGCGCGAGCAGCACGCTGCCGCGCAGCACGAGGTGATCGCGCCAGGGCGAGGCGGCGATCGCGGCCAGCACGAGGTCCATCGCGGTGCGGCGCTCCGCGAGCCACGCCGCCCGGGCGGCCGGGGCGGCGAAGTCGGGGTCACTTGCCCGGTAGGCCCTGCTGTGGTGTTTGAGCGCCGGGTCGAAGACGGGCCGCTGGACCGCGCTCTCGTCGTCGATCCGGCGGAGGGTGAGCGGCAGGTCGAGCCGGTCGCGTGCGGCGTCGGTCAGTCGCCCGCGCGGCATCTCGGTCCCGCGTATGCCCAGGGACTCCCAGTCGTCGGTCATCGCCGTGCCTCCTGCTCCCGCGCCGCGACGATCCAGCCGTCGTCGATCGCCGTGTTGCTGTCATAGACCACGAACTCCTCCTCCGTCTCGGCGATTTCGACAGACAGGTCCACCACCGCCCGCTTGAGTGCCGCCAGCCGGGCCCGGGCGGTCGGCAGCCCGACGCCGTAGCAGCGTTGCGTGACGAAGCGCTCCTGCCGGCCTGTGTCGCTACGGGTCCGGCGCGCGTTCCACGACACGTGGGCGCCGTGGGCGACGGCCGTCGTGGTGAGCGCGTCGAGGGTGGCGGCGGCGCCCGGGCCGATCGGGTCGAGCAGTACCTTCAGATGGTGCTCGAAGTACCGCCCGGCGCGGCCGCCCGGGCCGCCGGAACCGTCCGGCAGTTGCGCCTGCGCGTCGGAGCGCGGCACCACCGACTCCCACGGCGCGACCTCGATCTTCACCCGCACCGGCGAGAACCCCGCCCCCCGCAGCGCCTCCGACGCACCGCCGCAGATGCGCAGTTGCTCCTCGTACGGTCCCCGGCCGCGCAGCGTGAGCATCGGCTGCGAGGGCGTACGGCCGCGGGCCAGCACGATGTGGGTGAACTTCCAGCCGCGCACGGCCGACCACCGCTCCAGCCGGGCGACCGAAGCGGTGTCGTCATCGCAGCGCACGGTGATGTGCGCCTCGAACTGGCCATCCGTCATGCCCGCATGATTTCAAGCCGGTGCGCGAGGAGGGAAACGACTTTGGGCGACGCGGAACAGCGGGCGCGGCCGGGCCTGGCCCCGGGACCAGGAC
>NZ_JACEGK010000539.1:0-5394 GCF_056859195.1 Streptomyces sp. NH27 | reverse complement strand
GCCCGGAGGAGCGGCTCGCCATGAACGGCATGGGCAGCTTCGACTGGGACCTCGACCAGGGGATCTTCGACCTCGACGAGGCGGGGCTGCGCGTGTTCGACCTGCGGCCCGAGGAGTTCAACCGCAGCCCCGACGCGCTGGTGCTGCGCGTCACCCACGAGGAGGGCGACCGGATCGACCGCGAGCTGCGCCGCGCCATACAGTCCGGCCGGCGCAACTACGGCGGCTACTTCCAGGTCACCCGCCGGGACGGCATCAAGCAGTGGACCCACACCCAGGGCACCATCCTGCGCGACGAGCAGGGCCACGCGCACCGCGTCGTCGGCATCGTCAGGGACGCCACCGGCGATCTCGCCCAGGCCCCGCCCGCCGCCGAGGCCCCCGCCGACGGCGGCGCCCCGCCGCGCCGCGACTTCTCGTCCATCGTCGGCCGCATCACCGAGTCGCTGTCGCACGCCGTCACCATCGACGACGTCACCGCCGTGCTGACCGGCACCGGAGGTGTCGAGCGGTTCGGCGCGGACGGACTCACGCTCTCGCTGGTCGAGGGCGGCAACATGAGGTTCGTGGCCACGGCCGGCGCACTCATGCGCGGTGTGCCGTCGTTCAAGCCGGTCCGGTTGGTCGAGTCGCTGCCGCTCGCCGACTCCGTGCTCACCCAGCAGCCCCAGTTCTTCGCCGACAACGACGAGCTCGAAGCGCGCTTCCCGCTGGCGCGCCCGTTCGTCGAGAAGATCGGGATGGACGCCTGCGCCTTCCTCCCGCTGATCGCCCAGGCCCACTCCATCGGAGGGCTCGCCCTCTTCTACCGCGGCCGCAACCGATTCAGCCGCGAGGACCGGGAGTTGTGCGCGGCGCTGGCCGGCATCCTCGCCCAGTCCCTCCAGCGCGCCATCCTCTTCGACCAGGAACGGGAGTTCGCCACCGGACTGCAGGCCACGATGCTGCCCCGGCACGTCCCGCGCTTCGACGGCGCCGAGATCGCGGTGCGCTACCACGCCGCCTCCAGCGGAAGGGAGGTCGGCGGCGACTGGTACGACGTCGTCGCGCTGCCGCAGAACCGGGTCGGCCTGGTGGTCGGCGACGTCCAGGGCCACGACACCCATGCCGCCGCTGTCATGGGCCAGTTGAGGATCGCCCTGCGCGCGTACGCCGCCGAGGGACATCCGCCGTCCACGGTGCTCGCCCGGGCCTCCCGCTTCCTCGCCGAACTCGACACCGAGCGCTTCGCCACCTGCACCTACGCCCAACTCGACCTCGTCACCGGCGCCTTGTGGACCGCGCGGGCCGGCCACCTCGGGCCGCTGATCCGGCACACCGACGGCCGTACCGGCTGGCCAGGCGTCCGCGGCGGCCTCCCGCTGGGCCTGGCCACCTCGCTCGACCTCCAGGAGTTCCCCGAGACCCGGCTCGACCTGGTGCCCGGCGAGACCCTGGTGTTCTGCACCGACGGCCTGGTCGAGGAGCGCGACGCCGACATCACCGTCGGCATGGAGGCGCTCGCCGAAGCCGTCCACCACGGCCCGCAGCACGCCGAGGAGTTGGCCGACCACCTCGCCGACAACCTCTGGCGGCGCTGGGGTTCCAACGACGACGTCGCGCTGCTCATCCTGCGCCGTTCCCCGGACCCCGGCACCACCCGCGCGCCCCGCATCCACCAGTACGTCCACCAGGCCGACCCCGAGGGCCTGGCCGACGCCCGGCTCGCCCTGCGACAGGCCCTCGCCGCCTGGGAGTTGGACGATCTCGCCGACGACATCGAACTCGCCGCCGGTGAACTCCTCGTCAACGTCCTGCTGCACACCGAGGGCGGCGCCGTCCTCACCCTCGAAGTGCTGCCCGAACCCGTCCGTCGGGTCCGGCTGTCCGTGCAGGACCGCTCCAGTGTCTGGCCGCGTCGCCGCACTCCCGGCGAGGCCGCCACCTCCGGCCGCGGCCTGCTGATGATCGACGTGCTCGCCGACAACTGGGGCGTCGAACCGCGCGGCGACGGCAAGGCGGTGTGGTGCGAGTTCGGCCCCGAGGGCGAAGAAGAACCCCAGGGCGACGAAGAACCCGAGGGCGGCAGGAGCGGCGGGAGCGGCGGCGGGGCCGACGGCCCCACCGCCTGACCCGGGATCAACTCACTTTCAGCGCCGTGTCGTCGATGACGAACGAGGTCTGGAGCTTCGACCCCTCCACGCCGGTGAACTTCACCGTCACCGTCTGGCCCGCGTACGCGCTCAGGTCGAAACTGCGTTGCGAGTAGCCGGCCGCCGCGTTCGTGTTGGAGTACGTCGCCAGCGTGGACAGCACCGTGCCCGAGGAGTTGAGCACCTGCGCGGTCAGCGTGTCGTACGCCGTCGAGCCGGTCTCCGCGGTGTCGATGTGCAGCCAGTAGCTCAACGAGGCCGCGCAGCCGGCCGGGATCGACACGCTCTGCGACAACGTGTCGGTGGTGGCGGTGCCGTAGCCGTCCAGCCACGCCTTGTACGAGCCGGTGTGCGCGGGCTCCGCGGTGGCGTTCGTGATCACCTTGCTGCTTCCCGTCCAGCCCGTGTCGCCCGACTCGAAACCGGGGTTGGCGAGCAGTTGCGCGGAGGTGCAGCTACCCGAACCGCCCGTGGTGGAGCCGGTGGTGGAGCCGGACGACGTGCCCGAGGACGTGCCGGACGACGTACCGGACGAGGTGCCGGAGCTGGTGCCTCCGGTGGTGGTGCCGCTGCCGTTGCCGGCCAGCCACGCGGTGGCGTTGAGCGCGAGGGCCGCGTTGGTGCCGCGCGTGTCGTTCCAGCCGTCGTACAGGGTGTTGCCGGACTGGCCGGTGCCGTCGTCGACCGGTGAGCTGTCACCCCAGATGGCCACCCGGCCGCTGCCGAAGGTGCTGGTGACGAAGAAGGCGCCGGTGTTGCCCGAGTAACCCGTGCGGTACAGCAGGCCCTTGACGGCCGGGTTGTCGGCCGGCTTGAGCGTGAAGGTGGTGCCGTCGGCGATGATGCTGCCGGTCACGGTGCCGAACGGGCCGTGCAGCACCGGGTCCGAACTGTCGCTGATCGCCTTGGGGGTGTCGGTGCTGATGTCGAGCAGGTCGACGGAGAAGCCGAACGGGTCGGAGTTGTCCACCCCGTTGTTGGTCAGCAGGTCGTTGATCACCTTCGGCGAGTCGTAGCCGTCGTTGTTGCGGTCGCTGTTGTTGTGGTCGGAGATCAGGAACAGGCCGCCGCCGTTCTTGACGAACGTCATCACCGCGGTCTTCTCGGCCGCGCTCAGCTGGGTGTTGGGCTCGTCGACCACGAACGTGTCGAAGTTGCTCAGGTCCTGCGGGTTGGAGGAGTCGCCGTAGGTGATGGTCTTGCCGGACGGCAGCGTCGCCAACTGGTAGCCGCCGGCCTTCTGCAGGGCCACGCCCCACGACGACAGCGCGCCGGTCCAGTCGGTCTCCTTGCTCGGTGTGGAGTTCTCGCCGAGCGGGTCGGGCTGGCTGGTGCTGATGATCCAGTCGGCGTTGCCGGCCGTCTCGGCCTTGGTGTTGTCGAACAGCACGCGGTGGGTGGCCGTGGCGGCCGGGGCGGCCCCGGTCCGCGGGTCGGCCGCGGCCTGAGCGCTGCCGCCGGACAGCCCCAGCCCGCCGAGCGCGGCCACCGCGCCCAGCGCGGCGATCGCGCCGACCAGCACGCGACTGCGGGGGACCAGGGGGACGCGCGGCAGCCGAGGCACTCGGCCGGTGTGGGCGGTACGTGACCTGCCGGATCTGCGGGACGAGCCGGTGGCGCCAGGGACTCGGGAAGCGGGCATCCGTCAACCTCCAGGTGGGGGCGGTGTATGGGGGAACCGTCATCGGAAGCGGGTGTGCGGTGCGGCACATGGTGTGACACATGATTCTCCGCGCGTAGAGCCCGAGAAGCATGTGCCTGGTGTGACGAATCGGTGAACGTCCCTCGAAGCACAGGAGTGCGTGGCCGTCCCAGCCGCCACCACGGTGGCCCCCGTGCTGTCGCGGACCGGGCCGCGCCGGGTGACGATGGCCCCGGGCCCGCGGGCGTACCGCGGCGGTCGCACGAGTACCGCCCCGTACGCCCGCCGCCCCCGTACGCCCGCCGTACGCGTACGCGTAACCGTCGGCGGGTTCCGGGTAGACGGTGCCCGCCCGGGTAGGGGGACGACAACGGCACAGCACCGCAGCGGGGGGCAGAGGAGGAGCAGCAGATGCCCATCGCCACCGTGGACCCCGCCACCGGCCGGACCCTCAAGACGTTCGAGCCGATGGACGCGGCAGCCGTCGAGGAGCGGATCGCCAGGGCGGAGAGCGCCTTCCGGGAGCATCGCGAGACCGACTTCGCCACCCGGGCCGCCCTGATGCGCGCCGCGGCCGACCTGCTGGACAGCGAACGCGACACCATCGCGCGGATCATGACCACGGAGATGGGCAAGACCCTTGTCGCCGCCCGCGCGGAGGCCGCCAAGTGCGCCAGGGCGATGCGCTGGTACGCCGACCGCGCCGAGGGGCTGCTGGCCGACGAGCACCCCGACCCGGCCGACGTGGCGGACAGCGGTGCCCACCGCGCCGTCGTCCGCTACCGCCCGCTCGGGGTCGTACTGGCCGTCATGCCGTGGAACTTCCCGCTGTGGCAGGTGGTCCGCTTCGCCGCGCCCGCGCTGATGGCGGGTAACACCGGCCTGCTCAAGCACGCTTCGAACGTTCCGCAGACCGCGCTCTACCTCGGCGATCTCTTCCACCGGGCCGGCTTCCCCGAGGGCTGCTTCCAGACGCTGCTGGTCGGGTCCGGCGCCGTCGAGGATGTCGTGCGCGACCCGCGGGTGGCCGCCGCCACCCTCACCGGCAGCGAGGGCGCGGGCCGGGCGGTGGCCGCGGCGGCCGGCGACGTGATCAAGCCGACCGTGCTCGAACTCGGCGGCAGCGACCCGTTCGTGGTGATGCCGTCGGCCGCGGCCGAACTCGACGACGCGGTCTCCACCGCCGTCACCGCCCGGGTGCAGAACAACGGTCAGTCCTGTATCGCCGCCAAGCGGTTCATCGTGCACGAGGACGTATACGACGCGTTCGCCGAGCGCTTCGTGCAGGCCATGGCGCGGCTGACCGTCGGCGACCCGGCGGCCGAGTCCACCGACGTCGGGCCGGTCGCCACCGAGCAGGGCCGCGCCGACCTGGAGGAACTGGTCCAGGACGCGCTGTCCCGGGGCGCCGAGGCGCTGTGCGGCGCCCGCCGCCCCGCGGCACTGCCCGACGGCTGGTACTACGAGCCCACGGTGCTGGCCGGCATCACGGACGCGATGCGCATCCACCGCGAGGAGGCGTTCGGCCCGGTCGCCACCCTGTACCGGGTGCCCGACCTCGAAGCGGCCGTCACGCTCGCCAACGACACGCCGTTCGGGCTCAGTTCCAACGTCTGGACC
>NZ_JACEGK010000538.1:0-5400 GCF_056859195.1 Streptomyces sp. NH27 | reverse complement strand
GTCCGCGATGGACCGGGCGCCCCCTTTCGTGTGGTGTCAGGCAACCCGCAGGGGCTACGCGCTCTTCTGCTCGCCCTGGCCCGCGATGCGCGGGTCGCGCGGGACGAGGGTCGGGTTGACATTGGAGTGCACGACGTCGGCGGTGATGACGACGCGGGCGACGTCCTGACGGGACGGCACTTCGTACATCACCGACATCAGCACCTCCTCCATGATGGCGCGCAGGCCACGGGCGCCGGTCTGCCGCAGGATCGCCTGGTCGGCGATGGCCTCCAGCGCGCCGCGCTCGAACTCCAGCTCCACGCCG
Source organism: Streptomyces sp. NH27 (assembly GCF_056859195.1). Taxonomy (NCBI): domain Bacteria; kingdom Bacillati; phylum Actinomycetota; class Actinomycetes; order Kitasatosporales; family Streptomycetaceae; genus Streptomyces; species Streptomyces sp. NH27. The sequence continues at coordinate 5,093 of NZ_JACEGK010000538.1, read as the reverse complement.
TCGAGTTCGAAGAGCTTCTGGTACTGCTTGACCAGCGCGTTGCGCGGCTCGACCAGGATCTGCAGCAGCGCCTCGCGGTCGAGGTTGTGCACGTTGGTGATCACGGGCAGACGGCCGATGAACTCGGGGATCATGCCGAACTTCACCAGGTCCTCCGGCATGATCTCGGAGAACTGGTCGGCCATGTTCAGCTCGCGCTTGGAGCGGATGGTCGCGCCGAAGCCGATGCCCTTGGCGCCCGCCCGCGCCTCGATGATCTTCTCCAGACCGGCGAAGGCGCCGCCCACGATGAACAGCACGTTCGTGGTGTCGATCTGGATGAACTCCTGGTGCGGGTGCTTGCGACCGCCCTGCGGCGGCACGGAGGCGGTGGTGCCCTCCAGAATCTTCAGCAGTGCCTGCTGGACGCCCTCGCCGGAGACATCGCGAGTGATCGACGGATTCTCGCTCTTGCGGGCGACCTTGTCGATCTCGTCGATGTAGATGATGCCGGTCTCGGCCTTCTTGACGTCGTAGTCCGCGGCCTGGATCAGCTTCAGCAGGATGTTCTCGACGTCCTCGCCGACGTACCCGGCCTCGGTGAGCGCGGTGGCGTCGGCGATGGCGAACGGCACGTTCAGCATGCGGGCCAGGGTCTGGGCGAGCAGCGTCTTGCCGGAGCCGGTCGGGCCGAGCAGCAGGATGTTGGACTTCGCCAGCTCGATGGCGTCGTCGTGGCCGGGGCGGCCACTCTCACCGGCCTGGACCCGCTTGTAGTGGTTGTACACCGCGACCGAGAGGGCCTTCTTGGCGGGCGCCTGCCCGACCACATAGCTCTCCAGGAACTCGTAGATCTCCCGCGGCTTGGGCAGGTCCTCCCAGCGCACCTCGGAGGACTCGGCGAGCTCCTCCTCGATGATCTCGTTGCAGAGGTCGATGCACTCGTCGCAGATGTACACACCGGGACCTGCGATGAGCTTCTTCACCTGCTTCTGGCTCTTTCCGCAGAACGAGCACTTCAGCAGGTCTCCGCCGTCACCGATGCGTGCCACGAGGTCTTTCCCCTTCGCCTGGGCTCCGCCGACCTTCAACGGAACCTGGTGCTTCTCTCATCGACGGTACCTTGCCGCGCCCCCCGTGTGGGCCCCCCTGGACGTACTCGCGGTCCGAGTACGGGCGGGGGCGCGCACGGAGGGCGCAGCTTACCCGTCCTTCAGACGCCCACGGACGTCTTGCGGGTGGACACGATCTGGTCGACCAGGCCGTAGGCCAGCGACTCCTCAGCGGTGAGGATCTTGTCGCGCTCGATGTCGTCGCGGATCTGCTCGATCGGCGTGGTGGAGTGCTTGGCGAGCATCTCCTCCAGCTGCTGGCGCATCCGGATGATCTCGTTGGCGGCGATCTCCAGGTCGGAGACCTGACCGCGGCCGGTCTCGCTGTACGGCTGGTGGATGAGGATGCGCGCGTTGGGCAGCGCCATCCGCTTGCCGGGGCTGCCGGCCGCGAGCAGCACGGCCGCTGCGGAGGCCGCCTGACCCATGCAGACCGTCTGGATGTCGGGCTTGACGAACTGCATCGTGTCGTAGATCGCGGTCAGCGCCGTGAAGGAGCCGCCGGGGCTGTTGATGTAGACCGAGATGTCCCGGTCGGGGTCCATCGACTCCAGGCACAGCAGTTGCGCCATCACGTCGTTGGCCGACGCGTCGTCGATCTGCACGCCGAGGAAGATCACGCGCTCCTCGAAGAGCTTCGCGTACGGGTCGTACTCGCGCACGCCCTGCGAGGTGCGCTCGACGAAGCGCGGAATGATGTAGCGGGCCTCCGCGCCGAACAGACCGGGCCGCTCGGCCGCGGTGCGCTCGTAGAGACCGCTGCCGGGGAAGTTCAAGGGGTTCACGTCCACCGTCTCCAGGTGATGAGGTGCGTCGATGTCGGGGGCCGGGCGGGCGCGGCCGGCGCGTCGGCGGTGCCGGGCAGGCACGGCCGGGCGGTCGGTGCGGGCGGCCTCATTTTCAGGAGGCGGGCGCGGCGCCGGTGCCGCCGCCGCCCGGGACGTGCGCGGCGGAGAGCATGACGCCGTCCACCAGGCCGTATTCCCGGGCCTCCTCGGCGGAGAACCAGCGGTCGCGGTCGGAGTCCTTGGTGATCTGCTCGAAGCTCTGGCCGGAGTGCTCGGCGATCAGCTCGGCCATCCGGCGCTTGGTGTGCAGCAACTGCTCGGCCTGGATCTTGATGTCGGTGGCGGAGCCGCCGAGGCCGGCAGAGGGCTGGTGCATGAGGATGCGGGTGTTCGGCAGCGCGAACCGCTTGCCGGGGGTACCCGCGGTGAGCAGGAACTGGCCCATCGAGGCGGCCATGCCCATGGCGATGGTGACGACGTCGTTCTTGATGAACTGCATCGTGTCGTAGATCGCCATGCCGGCGGTCACGGAGCCGCCGGGGCTGTTGATGTAGAGGTAGATGTCCTTGTCGGGCTCGGCCGCAAGGAGCAGGAGCTGTGCGGTGATCTTGTTGGCGATGTCGTCGTCGACGGCCTGGCCGAGGAAGATGATGCGCTCGCCGAGCAGTCGGTTGTAGACCTGGTCGCCGAGACCGCCGGGGCTCGGCTCGCCGGCGGCGATAGGCATCGGAGTCGTCACGTATCCACCTGCTCGTTGTCGGACGGTCGAAGCAACCGTCACGGTCTTCGTCCGGGCCGGGGGCGACCGCTGACCCTTGCCACACCCCTGCCCTCCTACTTGTGGACCCTAACGCGCAGGTGGGGCCCAGCAATCCCCTACGCGGGACTGTTCGCTGTGAGCGCATGCCGCGCGGTACGGGTTTGGAACGCCCCGGTCGCCGGGCGGACCGGGCACGGTGTTCGGGCCGCGGACCCGAAAAAGGGGCACGGGGAACCGCGCGACCGTCCACCGTGGCGGGCCGGGCCCGCAGGCCCAGCCTCCGCGGCGAATTCCCGGACCACCGGCCGGTGGTGGGTTGGTCGCGCAGTTCCCCGCGCCCCTGATGGGCGAACGCCTTCCGCAGCAGAACCCCCGTGCCCCTTCGGGCCGCTTCAGGTCAGTTCTTGTCGGCCTCGGCGGAGTCCGCGTCCTCAGCGGCCTCGGGGGCGTCCTCAGCGACCTCGGGGGCGTCCCCGTCGGCGGCCTCAGCGGCCTCGGCGGCCTCGTCCTCGTCCTCGTCGGACAGGTCGACGACCTCACCGTTGCTGTCGATGACCTTGACGGACTCGACGACGACGGCAAGTGCCTTGCCGCGGGCCACCTCGCCGACCAGGAGCTGCACCTGGTTGCCCTCGACGACGGCCTGCGCGAACTGCTCGGGGGACATGCCGGAGGACTGCGCACGGCGCATGAGGTGCTCGGTCAGCTCCTCCTGGTTGACCGACAGCTTCTCGGTCTTGACCAGCTCGTCCAGGAGGAACTGGGTCTTGATGCCCTTGACCGCCTGCTCGGAGACCTCCGCGTCGTACTCCTCGCGGGTCTTGCCCTCGCGCTCCAGGTACGTGTCCCAGTCCAGGCCGAGCGCCGGGAACTGGTGGTGCTCCAGGTTGTGGGTGCGCGTCTCGGTCTCGCTCGCCAGCAGCTTCTCCGGGATCGGCACCTCGGCCAGCTCGATGAGCGCGTCCAGCACCTTCTCCTGGGCCTGGGTGGCCTGGTCGTAGGTCTTGATCCGCTCAAGGCGCTTGCGGGAGTCGGCCCGCAGCTCCTCCAGGGTGTCGAACTCGGACGCGAGCTGCGCGAACTCGTCGTCCAGCTCGGGCAGTTCGCGGGCCTGGACGTCGGTGACGTCGACCTTGACCTCGGCCTCCTGGCCGGCGCCGGTGCCGCCGCTCAGCGAGGAGGCGAAGGTGGCGGTGCCGCCCTTCTCCAGGCCGGTGACGGCCTCGTCGATGCCGTCGAGGAGCTGGCCGGAGCCGATGGTGTAGCTGACGCCGGTGGCGACGCCGTCGTCCAGCACCTTGCCGTCGACCGACGCCTGGAGGTCGAGCACGACCACGTCACCGTCGGCGGCGGCGCGCTCGACCGGGGTGGTGGTCGCGAAGCGGTCGCGAAGCTGCTCCAGCGCGGCGTCGACGTCCTCCTCGGGCACCTCGATGGCGTCCACGGTGACCTCGATGCCGGTGTAGTCCGGGATCTCGATGGTCGGCCGGATCTCGACCTCGGCGGTGAACTTCAGTTCGTTGCCGTCGTCGAACTCGGTGATGTCGACATCAGGCTGGCCGAGCACGCTGTCGGAGAGCTCACCCTCGGTGACAGCCTCCGTGTAGAACTTCGGCAGCGCCTCATTGATGGCCTCTTCGAGGACCGCGCCACGGCCGAACCGCTGGTCGATGACGCGCGCAGGGATCTTGCCCTTGCGGAAGCCCGGCACCGTGACCTGCTGGTTGATCTTCTTGTACGCCGCGTCGAGGCTGGGCTTGAGCTCCTCGAAGGGCACCTCGACAGTGAGTCGAACCCGGGTCGGGTTCAGAGTCTCGACGGCGCTCTTCACGGTTGGGTCTCCTTGGGGGCTTTACGTTGATGGGGGCCACTCACTTGCGCGCGATCGGTGCCGCGCGTCGGGTCGCCGACCGCCCATCCTACCGGTACTGCCAAACGCGCCGGACAGGGTCGATCCCCTCCGCCGCGCGCTCGCCGTCCTCCCACCGCGCCGTCGCGCGACGGCCGCGTAACTGCTGGTCGGGGTGGCCGGATTCGAACCGACGGCCTTCCGCTCCCAAAGCGGACGCGCTACCAAGCTGCGCCACACCCCGCTGGTGCGACACGTAGAGTACATGCCTCCGTACGCCCAGGCAGCCGGTATTCACGCCCGACCGCCGAGCCGGTTCGACCGGCTACCATGCGGTGTGCCAGAATCTTGGCGTCGCGGGCGTAGCTCAATGGTAGAGCCCTAGTCTTCCAAACTAGCTACGCGGGTTCGATTCCCGTCGCCCGCTCCAGTTGCGCCGGCGCCGGCGCCCTGACCTCCGGGGTGCGCCGGTCATCGGTGCTCGTAGGACCTTGTGGCGAGTGGGTGCTGGGATATCTCCCGGCACCCCTTCGATTTGTGCGGGCGACGGCGTCGAGCACACGGTCGAGTACACGAGGGGGGCTTCTCCGACCCCGGGGTACGCC
>NZ_JACEGK010000537.1:0-5448 GCF_056859195.1 Streptomyces sp. NH27 | reverse complement strand
GTCCATGGCGCGCCCTGTCGCACCTCCCCACCCGCACCCGTTTCCCTTCGACCCGACCTACGGCCACGACCTCGCCGCGCTCCGCGCCGTTCCCGGCCCCGCGCACGAGCCGGACGACTTCGACGCGTTCTGGCGCGACCTGTACCGGCGGGCCCGGGACGTCCGGGTCGACGCGCGGATCGAAGAACGACTGCCCGACGGGTGGCAGGAAGCCGCCCTCGACGAGCACCATGCCGACCACGCCGCCGTGGCGGCGTACCGCATCAGCTACACCAGCCTCGGCGGGGTGCGGCTGGGCGGCTGGCTCACCGTGCCCGCGACGGGCGAGCCGTGCCGCGCCGCGGTGATCACCCATGGCTACGGCGGGCGGGCGGCGCCGGACCCCCGGCTGCCGATGGCCGGCGCGGCATCGATCCAGCCGTGCCTGCGGGGACTGCCCGCACTCAGCGAACTGCCCGCCGTCACCTCCCCGCACGTCCTGAACGGCATCGCTTCGCGCGAGACCTACGTGCACGGCGGGTGCGCCGCCGACGTGTGGTGCGCGGTGACCGCGCTGCACGACCTGGTCCCGTCCGTCCGCGGCCTGCGGCTGGACTTCCAGGGCACCAGCTTCGGCGGCGGCATCGGCGCGCTCGCGCTGCCGTGGGACGAGCGTTTCGCCACCGGGCAGTTGACCGTGCCCAGCTTCGGCGACCATCCCCTGCGGGTCGGCCTGGAGTGCCGGGGCAGCGGCGCGCACGTCCGTGAGCGATGGCTGGCGGACCCGTCGGTGCTGGAAGTCCTCGCCTACTTCGACGCGGCCGCGGCCGCCCGCCGTCTGCGCATCCCGGTGCACGTCGCCGCGGCGCTCCTGGACCCGTCCGTGCCGCCGCCCGGCCAGTTCGCGGTCTTCAACTGCCTCGCCGGGCCGAAGGAGTTGCACGTCATGCCGTTCGGCCACTGGCCCGACCACCCCGACAACCAGGCCGTCCAGGACCGGCTGCACACCGCCATGCGCGACTTCTTCGCCCGGCCCGCCCCACCCCTGCCGTCCGATCCGGACGGTGCCGTCGGTGCCCGTGGTTGACCGAGCCCTACCGCCGTGCGTGGCGCGGACGTAGTGCGGTGCGGGTGTACTACCGGTCGTGGCGGACGGTGGGTCGGGTGACGGGGACGACGGTGACGGACGGCACGGCCCACTACCGGGGCAACGCCGCGGGGCCGCCGCCGCCCTGACGGTCGGGGGCGGCTCGCAGCTCGTCGAGGGTGTCCAGTACGGGGACGCCGAGGCGGTGGCTCGCGCCGAGCACGTCACCGTGGACAGCCGCGCCTTCCCTGCCGCGAAGTGCCCGCAGGGGTGTCTTCCGCTCCCGGCTCTCCGGCTCGGCGCTCCTCATGACGTGACGATGACGACCGCGACGACGAAACCGGCGAGTACCAGCAGCGCAGCCATGAGCAGGGGCGGGTTCACCATGCGTCCCAGCGGCTGCCGGCGACGCATGCGGGTCTGGCGGACGCGCCACTGGACGTATCCGGCGACCGTCACGCCGCCCGACAGGGCGATCAGGTAGGCGCCCAGCGCCAGCCGCAGTGCGCGCGGGGTGATACCGGTCAGCCGGACCACGGCGAAGGACGCGGCCAGGAACGCCAGCGCCGTACGCGACCAGGCCAGCAGTGTCCGCTCGTTGGCCATCGTGGCGCGGTAGTCGGGTTCCTCGCCCTGCTCCCACCAGGGGCCGCCCTCGGGTGGTTCGCCGTCGTCGCCCGGACCGGAGCCAGTGGTGGGGTCCTTGCTGTCGGACATCAGCGGTCGCCCCCGGTCGCCAGGACGGTCGGCTCATCGACGTTCGCGTTCACCGGGTCGGTCCGCTGATCGCGTCGCCGACGTATTTGGCTCCCAGCACGACCAGAACCGTGATCATGATCGCCGCGTTGTGCCGGGCCCCGCGACGGCTCGGTGAGCCATGCCGCCTCCCGTCGTAGGAACGCTTCCACGTTCCGTGCAGCCCCCGGGCACCGCGACCCGGAGGACCCACACGGGTGATCGGCCCGTCCGGGTCGGGGCCTCGAATGGAGTACGCGCGATCGTGGGCCGAGGACGCGCGGGGGAGGGTGGGGACAGCCGTGCCGGCCCACGAGCCGGGACAGCGGTGCCGGCCCTTGGGCCGCCGCAGCCCGCCACGAGCACAGGGAGCCCACGTTGCCCGAGCACACCGAGCCCAAGCCCGCGCAGCCGACGATCGCCACCGCCAACCATCAGCTCACGGCGCAACTGCCCTTCGACGACACGCGGGACCTGGAGAACGCCAAGCGCGGCTTCATGGGCACGGCGCGGGACAACCTGATCGCCGACGGCACCGGACGCACCGTGTGGGACCTGACCGCGTACGGATTCCTGGACGGGGACTGCCCGGACACCGTGAACCCGAGCCTGTGGCGGCAGGGTCGGCTCTGCGCCGACCACGGCCTGTTCGAGGTGACCGAGGGCATCTACCAGATCCGCGGCTTCGACCTGTCCAACATGACGCTGGTCGAGGGCGAGCGCGGCATCCTCGTCATCGACCCGCTGCTGACCGCGGAGACCGCCGCCGCGGGCCTGGCCCTGTACCGGGAGCACCGCGGCGACCGCCCCGTCACCGCCGTGCTGTACACCCACAGCCACGCCGACCACTTCGGCGGGGTGCGCGGAGTCGTCACCGACGACGACATCGCCGGCGGCGTACCGATCTTCGCCCCGCTGGGCTTCCTGGAGCACGCGGTCAGCGAGAACGTCTACGCCGGCACCGCCATGTCCCGCCGCTCCGGCTACATGTACGGCGCCGCCCTGCCCAAGGGCGCTCGCGGCCAGATCAGCGCGGGACTGGGCCAGACCACGTCGACCGGTGCGGTCACCCTGATCCCGCCGACGCACGACATCACCGCCACCGGGCAGACCGAGACCGTGGACGGCATTCGGATGGTCTTCCAGCTCACTCCGGGCACCGAGGCGCCGGCCGAGCTGAATATCCACTTCCCGGACCGTTCTGCCCTGTGCATGGCCGAGAACGCCACCCACAACCAGCACAACCTGCTCACTTTGCGCGGTGCCGAAGTCCGTGACCCGCACGTCTGGGCGGCCTACCTCACCGAGGCGGTCGCGCTGTTCGCGGGCTCCTCGGACGTCGCTTTCGCCTCCCACCACTGGCCGGTGTGGGGCCGGGAGGAACTGACGCGTTTCCTGTCCGAGCAGCGCGACCTGTACGCGTACCTGCACGACCAGACGCTGCGCATGCTCAACCAGGGCCTGACCGCCCTGGAGATCGCCGAGGCGATGCAGATGCCGCCCGCGCTGGAGCGCGCCTGGCACACGCACGGCTACTACGGCTCCGTCAGCCACAACACGAAGGCGATCTACCAGCGTTACCTGGGCTGGTTCGACGGCAATCCGGCCCACCTGTGGGAGCACCCCCCGGTCGAGGCGGCCCGCCGGTACGTGGAGTTCATGGGTGGCGCCGACGAGGTCGTGCGTCGGGCGCGGGAGTCCTTCGCCGACGGCGACTTCCGCTGGGTGGCCCAGGTCGTCAACCACGTGCTGTTCGCCGACCCCGACCACGTCGGCGCCCGCGAGTTGCAGGCGGACGCGCTGGAGCAGCTCGGCTACGGCAGCGAGAACGGAACCTGGCGCAACTTCTACCTGATGGGCGCGCTGGAACTGCGGGACGGCTCGGTCGGCACCCCCATCACGACCACCTCACCCGACATGCTGGCCGCGCTGACTCTCGACCAGCTCTTCGACGCCCTCGCCATCCGCGTGGACGGCCCGCGCGGCTGGGACGCGGACATCGCCGTGCGCTGGAACATCAGGGGCCAGGACCCCGTCACCCTGCGACTGCGCAACGGCGTTCTCACCCACGTCACCGGCACCGGGTCCGCCGCGGTCGACCCGCAGGTCGAGGTCACCCTCACCGAGGCGGACCTACGCGCCCTGCTCGCCGGCGCCACGGCCCCCGCGGACCTGGCCGCACAGGACGGCGTGAAGATCACCGGCGACGCGGGCAAGTTGCCCGAACTCCTGGGCCACCTCACCGACCCCGACCCCGACTTCGCCATCGTCACCCCCTGAGCTTGCCCGGGTCGGGACGTGGGCCTGTTCGCCGAGGCGGACCATAAGGCCGTTTCGTCCACGTCTACGCGGCAGACGACGACAGTGACTCCAACGCCGAGCCGAAGACGGAGGAATGAGGATGTACCTCACCGGAAATGCGTCTCGCTATTCGAGAGTGCCTCGGCGTCTGGCGGTCGGTCACGGTCGTCGGATGCATTCGCGCGCCGGAATTCGCTGCCTGACGGCACGGCAATGGCACGCGGCCCACTCATTGGTTTGGATGGCAACAAAGCCCCAAGTCTCGACCTGGGGCTTCTTCATGGAGCGGATGACGGGAATCGAACCCGCGCTCTGAGCTTGGGAATCAGGGTGTCCTGGGGCGCTCGCCGCAGGTCAGAGGCTGCGAACTGGTGTCAGCGCACCGCGAACGTGCTGCCGACGACGACCGCAGGTGCCCGAGCCATACCGCCTGGGTTGGTGCGGATGTGGTGCGGCGGCTCAGCCCTACCGGTCGTGGCGGACGGTGGGTCGGGTGACGGGGACGACGGTGAGGAGGTCGTCGAGGCCCTTGTAGTCGTCGGGGTTGGTGGTGAAGAGGGGGAGTTCCTCGGCGATGGCGATGGCGGCGATCATGAGGTCGGCGACGCGGCGACGCGGCTTGCGTCCGGCACCGATCACAGCTGCGCAGACCCTGCCGTAGATGCGGGCGGCTTCGGTGTCGAAGGGGATCGGGTCGAACTCGTTCTCGGCGCGTTGCAGGATGTCGAGGCGCCGGCCCCGTTCCGCGTGCTCGTCGTAGTCGTCCTGTTCCTCGTTCCTGCGCACCTCGTGGGGGCCGGCGGACAGTTCCGCCAGGGTGATGGCGGTGATCGCGACCTCGGCGGGGAGTTCCGCGGGGTCGAGCCACTTGCGCAGGATGACGATGTTGGTGTCGAGCAGGCCCTGGGCGTACTCAGCGGGCATAGGGGTCGTCCGTCCCCTGCTCGGCCGTGGCGTCCTGGTCGGCGCGGAACGCCTCCAGCGAGACGTCCGACGCTGTACGGGACATGGCCGCGAACTCCGCACGCGGAACGAACCGCCGCCGGCGGCGCAGCGGGATCAGCTCCCCGATCTGGTGACCGTCGCGGGTGACGGTGAAGGACTGGCCGCCCTGAACGGCGTCCATGATCTCTCTGGACCGGTTGCGCAGATCGCGCTGGGTGATCTCGGGCTGCGCCGACATGTGCTCCACGGTAGCGCGTGGTAGCACCGGGTGCCACGGCACGACGGAGTCGCTGCGACGTGGCTGCGGATGGTGTCGCCGTCCAGCAGCGCCCGGTCCGCTTCCGCGCAGCCGTAAGACCGACCGGACCGGCCGGCCGCGGCCGCTGTCCGTGATGAGGGGG
>NZ_JACEGK010000536.1:0-5480 GCF_056859195.1 Streptomyces sp. NH27 | reverse complement strand
CCCCCGGCCGTACCCCCGGCCGAGGCCCAGGCCATCACCCCGGATGTGCCGCCGGTTCCGGCGCCCCCGGTGCTCCCGTCGTTTCCGCCGGCAGATGCCGGGCCCGCCCCCGTACGGTCCAGGCGCGGGCTCGCCCTCGGGCTCGCCGCCGTGCTGGTCGCGGTCGTGGCGGGCGGCGGCGTCGGGTACGCCGTGCTGCACGGCAAGGACGGCGGGGCGGACGCGAAGCCCCCCGTCACACCGTGGACCGAGCCGACCCCGACCGCCACCAAGGCGTTCGGCACGATGTCCGGTGGCAGCCACTCCGGCAGCCCGCAGATGCTGCTCCTGCCGGTGCCCGCCGGCTACCTGCCCGGCCCCGACGTGGACGGCTACGGCAACGATGTCGCGCTCGACGCCAAGCAGGCGCGGCAACTGGTCAGGGGCGACTCCCGGGACATGTCCGCCAAGGAGCGCAAGAAGCTGAACGAGGCCCTGAACGACCTGCACATCGAGAGCGCCGGGTTGCGGACCTACGCCCAGTCCGGCGGCGAGTTGGTGGTCCAGCTGCGGATCGTGCAGATGAAGAACAAGGAGGCGGCGAGGGCCGAGACGGACTACTTCACCGCCTTCACCAAGGCCATGGGGATCTTCCGCACCGGCCCGAAGGTCAAGGGCTACCCGAAGGCCACCTGCGTCCTGCCGACCGCCGAGCCGGGTGACCTCCTGGACACGATGACCTGCCAGGCCACCGAGGGCGACTTGATGGTGACGATGACGGTCGACGGCACGCGGCCGCTGGCGAAGTCCGACGCGGCCGACCTGCTGCGCAGGCAGCTCGACCGGATCAAGGACCCGGGGATGACGATCTGATGACGGAGACGACAGCTGGGACAACACCTGAGCGGGCGCCTGAGTCGGCGCCCGAGCGGGCGCCTGGGCAGGCGCTTGAGACGGCGGCCCCGGAACAGCCGACCTCCGTGCCGCCGGGCGACGAGGCCGTAGCGCCCGAACCGTCGGTCCGACCCGAACCGACGGGCCAGTCCGAACTTCCGGTCCCGCCGCCACCGCCCACCTTGCCGCGGCCGCCCAGGCGGAAGTTGCGGGCCGCGGTCCGGTGGACGGCGGCCTTGCTGGTCTTCGCCGCGCTCGGCGGAGCGGCGACGTACGCCGTGACGCAGCCGGAGCGGACGAGGATCCCGGGGCTCAAGACGCCCGACGACGGCCGCTGGACGTATCCGTCGGTCGCGCTGCCGAAATTGCCCGCGGGCAGGCCGCGCCCGCTGAGCCCGGCCAACTCCGCCGGCGTGCACTACGCCGACGAGCGGTCGCTGCTGCTGCCGCTGCCCGAACAGGCCGTGCCGGACCGCTCCTTCCCCGGTACGGCCGGGTGGCTGCCGGTCGCGATCTACCTGAAGCGGTACAACTTCGCGTTCCCGGACGTCGCGAAGAGCGCGCGCCTGGAGCTGCGCGACGACGCGCTGCGGCACATCGCCGCCCGGGCCTGGACCATGCCCGACGGCACCAGGACCGAGGTCTACCTGCTCCAGTTCCTCAGCACCGGATACCGCGTCGTCTGCTTCGACGCCATCGGGGGCAACGAGATCAAGGGCGCCCCGCACGCCGTCTCCGACGTCAAGGCGAAGTCCCCGTCGATCCCGCGGGCGGTCGACGTGTCCGCCTGGGCCGAGGTGAAGTCGGACGGTGCCACCTCGACCCGCTACGCGACCCTCAGCGCGGGCGACACGCTCGCGCTGGTGGTCCAGACCCGCAAGGGCCCGCTGCCCGCGGTGCCGTTCCACCAGACGGTCCGGCTACAGGCCCAGCTGCTGGGCTGAGCCGCCGGGCTGAGCCGCCGGGCTGAGCCGCCACGGGCGCGGCCTGGCCGCGCCCGTGGCGGGGCCGCGCACTAGACTTGTCCGCGGCCCGTGCCGTACCCGTGCGCGGACCTGCACCGTCTGCCGCCCGAGGAGCCCGTCCGTGGAAATCCAGTACTACTTCGACGCCCTGCTCGTCCTGGTCTGCCTGGGCGTCGCCGCGTTCGCGCTCTACGCGGTGAAGAAGCTGTACCAGGGCCAGCGCTGACATGATCGAGATCCCCTCCGACCTGCATCCGAGTCTGGTCCCGCTCGTTTTCCTGCTCGGCCGCTGGACCGGCGCGGGCGTGCACGACTTCCCCGGCGCCGAGAAGTGCAACTTCGGGCAGGAGGTCGCCTTCACCCACGACGGACGGCCGTTCCTGGAGTACACCTCGCACACCTGGGTGCTGGACGAGGAGGGCCGCAAGGTCAGGCCGCTGGAGTCCGAGACCGGCTACTGGCGGATCGACGCCGAGCGCAAGGTGGACGTGACCACCACCCGCGACGAGGGCGTGGTGGAGATCTGGACCGGCGAGCTGGCCGACGGCAAGCCGCAGATCGACCTGGTCACGGACGCGGTGGCGCGGCTGTCGGTGGCCCCCGCGTACAGCGGCGGCAAGCGGCTCTACGGGTACGTCAACAGCGATCTGATGTGGGTCGGCGAGAAGGCCACCCCGGAGGTGCCGCTGCGCGCGTACATGTCCGCGCACCTGAAGAAGGTGGTGGACCCCAAGGAGTGGGCTGCCGATGTGAAGGACCTTCCCGACGACGGGATCGCCTTCTTCAAGTAGGCGTACCTACACTGGGCCTGTGGCGAGCATCGACTGGAAGAGCGATCTGCGGCAGCGCGGGTACCGGCTGACCCCGCAGCGCGAGCTTGTCCTGGAGGCCGTCGACGCCCTCGGCCACGCGACGCCCGACGGCATCCTGTGCGAGGTGCGCAAGACCGCCTCCGGGATCAACATCTCCACGGTCTACCGGACCCTGGAGCTGCTGGAGGAACTGGGCCTGGTCAACCACGCCCACCTGGGCCACGGCGCCCCCACCTACCACCTCGCCGACCGGTACGACCACATGCACCTGGTCTGCCGGGACTGCGACCGGGTGACCGAGGCCGACGTGAGCCTCGCGACCCCGCTCAAGGACGAGCTGCGGGCGGAGTTCGGCTTCGAGACGGACATGAAGCACTTCGCGATCTTCGGCCGCTGCCGGGACTGTGCCCGCAAGGCCGCGCAGACGAGCTAGCGCCGTACGCTTGACCGCATGAACAAGAGCCCTTTGCTGTCGCTGCCCGGCGCCGTCCCCGCAGAAGGCCCTGACGAAGGCGTCGCCGCCCACTACGGCGACCTGTTCCGCGAGCAGCGCGCGCTCGCGGACGGCACCGGTTTCGTGGACCTGTCGCACCGCGGAGTCGTCACCGTCAGCGGGGCGGACCGGCTCTCCTGGCTGCACCTGCTGCTCACCCAGCACGTCGAGCAGCTCCCGCCGCACCAGGCCACCGAGGCGCTGATCCTGTCCGCGCACGGCCACATCGAGCACGCCCTGTACCTGGTCGACGACGGCACCACCACATGGATGCACATCGAGCCCGGCACCCAGGAGGCGCTGCTCGGCTACCTGGAGAGCATGAAGTTCTTCTACCGGGTCGAGATCGCCGACGCCACCGACCAGTACGCGGTGGTGTACCTGCCCGCCGGGTCGATCACCCAGGTGCCCCTGGAGTGGGCGGTGCGCGAGACGCCGTACGGCCGCGACGTGTTCGTGCCGCGCGACAAGCTGGCGGACTTCGCGCCCACGGCGGGCCCGGCGGCCGGCGTGCTCGCCCACGAGGCGCTGCGGATCGAGGCGCACCGGCCGCGGCTGGGCCTGGAGACCGACCACCGTACGATCCCGCACGAGCTGGGGTGGCTGGAGAGCGCGGTGCACCTGCAGAAGGGGTGCTATCGCGGCCAGGAGACCGTTGCCCGCGTGCACAACCTCGGGCGGCCGCCGCGCCGCCTCGTCTTCCTCCACCTCGACGGCAGCGAGGTACGGCTGCCGGCCCACGGCGCCCCCGTCCGCGTCGCCGTCGAAGGCGCCGACCCCGCCGAGGGACGCGCGATCGGTTTCATCACCTCCTCCGCCCGGCACTGGGAGCTGGGCCCCATCGCCCTCGCCCTGGTCAAGCGGAACACCCCGGAGAACGCGACGCTGATCGCCGACGAGAACACCGCGGCGGCCCAGGAGACCGTGGTCGCGCCGTAGCTGCCCGTCGCGCGGTTCGCCCCGGAGGGGGAGGACCGCGCGACACGCCGCCCGCGCACCGCAAGGTCCGGGGCGGACGGGGCCGGGCGGCCCGGGCGGAGGCGTCAGAGGTCGATGACGACCGTGAAGGGCCCGTCGTTGGTGAGGGAGACCTTCATGTCGGCGCCGAAGACCCCGGTGGCGACGGTCGCCCCGAGCCCGCGCAGCTGCGCGACCACCTCGTCGACGAGGGGCTCGGCGACGGCGCCGGGCGCGGCCGCGTTCCACGTGGGCCGGCGCCCCTTCCGGGCGTCACCGTAAAGCGTGAACTGGCTCACCACGAGCAGCGGCCCGTCGATGTCGGAGCAGGACCGCTCCTCGGGCAGAATCCGCAGGCTCCACAGCTTGCGGGCGAGCGCCGCCGCCTTCTCCTTCGTGTCGTCGTGCGTCACGCCGACCAGGACGCACAGCCCCGGTCCCTGGATGGCGCCGACGATCTCCCCGTCGACGACGACCTTCGCTTCGCTCACCCGCTGGGCCACCGCTCGCATGCACCCATTGTTACGGGTCGCGGCGGCCGTACCTCACACGGGTGAGAGCACGGGACGCGGCGGCGGTGTACGCCCGGTCGGCGGGGTCGCACAACTGTTGTGACGGCCGTTCGGGTGCAGAGTCGCTGCGGGGTGCCAGTGGCAGATGGCAGCATCAAAGCCGGGAGGGGCGTGCGGCACGCCCGGAGGGGACGACAGGGATGACCAGATCCGGCGCCGGAGAGACGTCCGGCACCGCGCGACGGGCGCTGTCCACGGCGCCCGGCACCGCCGTATCGAGGGCCGCCGCTTCCGCGGCGGATCGCACAGCAGGAAGGGCCAACCCATGCTGAAGGCCGACGCTACAGGCCCACTACGGCCGCCCGCGGCATGCGGCCCGCTCGCCGATCCGCCCGCGTCCGACCTGGGCGCGATGGATCTGGCGGCGCTGCGCACCCTGCGCCGTGAAGCGCAGCGGGAGGAGGCCGACCTGTCGTACCTGCGGCGCATGCTGCACGGGCGGATCGACATCCTGCGTGCCGAACTGGCCCGGCGCGGCGGCTCCGAGGCGCCTGCGGCGAACGCGGAGGAGGGCCGCGCGGGCGGTGGCGGCCCTGCCGGGGGCGGGGCGGCCGGCGCGGACGGGCCCGTGGTGGACCGGCTCTCGGAGATCCTGACCGACGGGCCGTCGCGGGTGCGCTCCTCGGCCCGGCACGTCACGCTCGGCACGCCTCTGACGGAGCGGGTGCGGCTGCTCGCCGAGGAGATGCTCTCCGAGGTGGAACTGTCCGACCTCGACGCCCGTACCGACCCCGAACTGCACGCGGCGATGGGCCGGTTGGCCGGTCACGAGCAGCAGGTCTCGCGCCGCCGCCACACGCTCCAGCAG
>NZ_JACEGK010000535.1:0-5487 GCF_056859195.1 Streptomyces sp. NH27 | reverse complement strand
CCACTTCCAGCACCGCATCGATCACCACCACACCCCCACCATCCCACCCACCGAACACCGTCAATTCCCCGCCGCGCTCCGAAAGTTCGCCCGCTCGTCGAACCGTCTGCCCGGACGCCATGGCCAAGGCGACGCCCGCAGCGGCTACGGTGTCACCATCCACGCCCCGGCTGCTGTCGGACAACGGTCCGCAAGGAAGTGCTGCACGGTCACCACGATCGGCACGCGTCATCCCCGGTGAAACGGTGATTCCTCCCCCGGGGTCCTCGGGTCAGGAGTCGAAGCCGTAGCCCCGTCCCCCGCCCTGACCAGACCGGTCTCGTAGGCGAGGACCACCGCCTGGACCCGGTCGCGCAGCTGAAGCTTGGCGAGAATGCGGGAGACGTGGGTCTTGACGGTGGTCTCGGAGAGGTGGAGGCGGGCGGCGAGTTCGGTGTTGCTCAGGCCCTGGGCGAGCAGGTGCAGGACGTCCAGCTCGCGGGGGGTCAGGGCGGCCAGGCCGGGACGCGGCACGGTGGGCGCCGCTTCAGGCGGCTGGCGGGCGTGGCGTTGGACGAGGCGGCGGGTGATGGCCGGGGCGAGAAGTGCGTCGCCGGTGCGCACGAGTCGGACGGCGGCGACGAGGTGTTCCGGGGTGACGTCCTTGAGGAGGAAGCCGCTGGCGCCGGCCGACAGTGCCTCGTAGACGAGG
The DNA here is from genome assembly GCF_056859195.1 of Streptomyces sp. NH27. Lineage (NCBI taxonomy): Bacteria > Bacillati > Actinomycetota > Actinomycetes > Kitasatosporales > Streptomycetaceae > Streptomyces > Streptomyces sp. NH27. The sequence goes on along the minus strand of NZ_JACEGK010000535.1, from coordinate 4,796 downwards.
TCGTCGAGGTCGAAGGTGGTCAGCATGATCACGCGGGGTGCGGTGGCCGCATCCGGACAGTCGCGCAGGATGCGGCGCGTGGCCTCCAGGCCGTCGAGCTCGGGCATCCGGATGTCCATGAGCACGACATCGGGGCAGGTCCGGAGCACAGCGTCCACGGCCTCGGCGCCGTTGGCCGCCTCGGCGACCACGTCGACGCCGTCGGCCATGAGGATCATGCGGAACCCGGTACGCACGAGCGCCTGGTCGTCGGCGACCACCACGCGCACTGGGTGACTGGTCACGACGGCTCCAGAGGGATCACGGCGGCGAGACGATACCCACCGTCGGGAGTCGGCCCGGTCTGGAGGGTGCCGCCGTAGACCGCGATTCTCTCCCGCAGCCCCATCAGCCCGTGACCTCCGCCTCTCGCCACGTCAGGACCCGGTGTGCCGCCGGTGTCCACCACCTCTGTGTGCAGGGCCTCGGGCTCGTAGGCGAGCGCCACGCTCGCGCTCGCGCCCCGCGCGTGCTTGGTGGTGTTGGTCAGCGCCTCCTGGACCACGCGGTAGACAGTGAGACCGATGCCGGACGGGACCGGACGGCGGCTGCCGGTCACCGTCAGATCGACGCTCAGACCCGTGTCCCGTACCCGGCCGACGAGCGCGTCGAGCTGGTCCAGGCCGGGTTGCGGGGCGAGGTCCTTGGCGGGGGCGGCAGGATTGTCCTCCGCGTTCAGGGTGAGCAGTCCCATCGTGTGCCGAAGTTCCGCCATCGCCGAGCGGCCGGCGGCCTCCACGGCCAGGAGTGCCTCGCGGGCCATCTCGGGTTCGGCGTCCATGACCTTCCGCGCGGCACCGGCTTGGATGACCATCATGCTGACGTTGTGGGTGACCACGTCGTGCAGATCGCGGGCGATACGGGCCCGCTCGCGCTCGGCAGCGCGGCGCAGCTCCGCGGCCTGTTCCCGCTCCAGAGCCGCCATACGTTCCTGCCGCGCGTCGGCGCGCAGCCGCCACTGCCGCATGCCGTCCGCGACGACGGCGAGCGGCAGCACGATGAGCAGCGGGACGTACTCGTTCTGGATGGTGGGTACGTCCGGGGTCCTGGCCCCGTTCAGGACGAGCAGCGCCACGGCGACGCTCGCCAGGGTAGGTATCCGGTACGGGCTGTGCATGACGGCGGAGTACGTCGCGACCAGGGCCGTGTAGAGGATCATCCTCGCCTCGCTGCCCGGCGCCATCAGTCCTGCGGCGATCACCACCCAGAGCACGGCCAGCGGGTAGCGGCGGCGCAGGGCCAGGGGCAGGGAGCACAGGAGCATCGGTGCCAGCGCGCCGACGTAGTCGCCGGAGCCCTCGACCACGCGCACCGTGCCGTCGACGATCTTGTACGTGCGGTCCATGCCCACACTCAGCCCGGAGTTGACCGCGGCTACCACGGCGACCACGGCGAGGGCCCCGTCGAGGATCAGGTCACGTCCGGCAGGCCGGGGCAAGGGCCCCGTCGTTCGCATCAGCGCCACGAAGCCGTCTCGCAGCCGGTCCGCCGCCGATGCGTTCGTCACCCGCCGATTGTCACAGGCCGTCTCGGCCTGCCGCGTCCTCCCTTCGGCCCGTGATCACGCGCTCGCGTACTTCCCTCGTCTACATCTCGCGGAGGACCCCGGCCGGGATCCTCCGCGCGGAGGAACGGAAAGGGTCCGGGCGCCGGACGCGCCCGCCCGCCCCCCGCTCATAGCGTCCCAGCCAAGCAGGTCACCGGGACCCCCGCCACCGACGAGGACAACGCGTGACTGTCGTATTGAGAGCCCAGGGCCTGGGCAAGAAATACCGCCGGCGCTGGGCCCTGTCGGACTGCACCCTCGACGTTCCCGCGGGCCGCGTCGTCGGCCTGGTCGGCCCCAACGGAGCCGGAAAATCAACCCTGCTGAACCTCACCTCCGGCATGCTCGCCCCGACCACGGGCACCATCGAGGTCTGCGGCGGCCGCCCGGCCACCGGCCCCGCGCAGCTCGCCAAGGTCGGCTTCGTCGCCCAGGACACCCCCACGTACGCCGCCCTGTCCGTCGCCGACCACCTTGCCCTCGGTGCCCGCCTCAACCCCCGCTGGGACACCGCGCTCGCCCGCGACCGGATCCGCCGCATCGGCCTCGACCCCGACCAACGCGCCGGACGTCTGTCCGGCGGGCAGCGCGCCCAACTCGCCCTCACCCTGGGCCTCGCCAAACGCCCTGAACTCCTCGTCCTCGACGAGCCGGTCGCCGCCTTGGACCCTCTGGCCCGCCGCGAGTTCCTGGACGATGTCACGGAGGCGATCGCCGGGCAGGAGATGAGCGTCCTGCTCTCCACCCACCTGGTCTCCGACGTCGAACGGGTCTGCGACCACGTCATCGTGCTCGTCGACTCACGCGTCCAAGTGAGCGCCGGAACAGACGACTTGCTGACCGGGCACCACCGCATGACCGGCCCGGCCGACACCCGCGTCGGTCTACCCGCCGACCACCACGCCCTCACCACGTCCCGCACCGCCGATGACCGGACCACGCACGTCGTGCGCACCGACGCGGCCCGGCTCCCTCACGATCCCGCGTGGACGGTCGAACCGCTCTCACTCGAAGACATCGTCCTGGCCTATATCGGCCGCCGCACCACCACCGCCCCGGACCCCGACCTCTGTCCCACCGCCGCCCTGGAGACCCACCGATGATCTGGCTGACCTGGCGCCAATTCCGCACCCCGGCCACGGTGTTCATCGGCGCACTGGCGGTCCTCGCCGCCCTTCTCTCCGCGACCGGCCCCCACCTGGCCGGCCTGCACACCACCGCGGGGCGTGGTCTCGTTCAGCAACTCACCAGCACCGACACCACCCTCTACTTCGTCTGCGGCGTGGCCGTCCTCCTCGTACCGGCCCTCATCGGCATCTTCTGGGGCGCCCCGCTCGTCGCCCGCGAACTGGAGAGCGGCACCCACCGCCTCGCCTGGAACCAGGGCATCACCCGCACCCGCTGGCTGCTGACCAAACTCACCCTCACGGGTCTCATCACCATGGCCGTGAGCGGCCTGTTCAGCCTCGCGGTCACCTGGTGGAGCAGCCCCGTCGACCAGGCCGTCGCCGCGGGCGGATCCGACAACACCGACAACTTCGTCCCACGCATCGACCCGGCGATCTTCAGCGCCCGCGGCATCGTCCCGCTCGGCTACGCCGCCTTCGCCTTCGCCCTGGGCGTCACCTTCGGCGTCATCATCCGCCGCACACTCCCCGCCATGGCCGCCACCCTCGCCACGTACACCGTCGTTCTCCTGTCGATGCCGCTGTGGATCCGGGCCCACCTGGCCCCCGCCACCACCGTCACCGTCCCCTTCACCCACGACCGCATGGCGAACTACCTCCTCGACTCCGTCTCCCACGTCGACATCGGCAAACCCGACAGCTGGACCATCGCGGAGCAGACTCTCGACGCCACCGGACATCCCGCCCACGCGATGCCACCCGCGTACGCCGACTGCGACTCGATCAAGGCATGCGTCGACGCCCTCGCCCGAGCCGACTACCGCCAGCGCGTCACCTATCAGGCCGCCGCCAACTTCTGGACCTTGCAATGGGCTGAGACCGGTGTCTTCCTCGGTCTCGCCGTCGCTCTCGGTGCGTTGTGCCTCTGGTGGACACGCAAACGCCTGAGCTGATGAATTCGGCCACACCGGTGGCGCGGACCCCGAACCGATCGAAACGCCACGCCACCCCGCCTCCCGAGCCTCTGGCCCAGGCTGCTGAAGATCGCCGTCATCGTGGGTGACAACGGCTTCATCGTCGGTGCCAACCCCGCATCCTGAACGAGAGGACCCCCGACCGTGCCCAACCTGCGGCTCTCTCCGGAGATCCAGTGCCACCCCACCTGGCTGGTGAAGGACGGCGGCGTCGAGAACGTGGCCCCTGAGAAGCTGCCCGTCTCGCCGAAGCTGTCCGCCGCCCTCAACGAGTGGCGCGACCGCTGGGACGCCACCTACGACTTGGCGGACCCCATGGACTCGGGCTGTCCCTCCGACGCCGAGGAGCAGAGGTTCCGCCACGACGGCGAGAACCTGGCGACACGGCTCAGGTCCGAACTCGGCCCGGACTGGGTGGTGCAGTTGCGGATCGTCTGACACGCCCGAAGGACGGACCTAGCAGGCGTCGTATCACCACGTGCCGTTCTCCAGGCCCACGCCTGGCCGTTCTGGTCAAGGAGGCTGTTGTCGTAGGCGTAGGTGACGGCGCCGGGGGCCCGCTCCTGTGCGGTCGGTCTCCCCACGTCGCGCACAGGCTGTGGAGGACGCAGATCTGGCGCGTGTGAGGAGCACACCAGCCCCTCCATTACACGCACTTCACGCGGGGGATTGGCGTGAACTGATCCCCCGATCGGGTGACCCGATCATGTGATCCGTGGGGTTGTGGGACCTATGCGGGATTCCAAGATCAAAGGGCCCCTCTCGCGGTATGCGAGAGAGGCCCTGAGCTGGGGTGGAGCCTAGGAGATTCGAACTCCTGACATCTGCCTTGCAAATTCTTCCGGGGCGGTCTCATGACCTGCGAAAACGCACCCGCAGAGGCGCTGACCTGCGGAAATACCCTCCAGTGGTTTCCACTGGCGGTGGAGGCTTTCACGACTCATGTGTGCCGAATGCGTGCTGCGGGTCGACAGGGTTTCGGAACCCGCGAAGAACGCCGCCCGGCCCCATGCCGGTCCGTGGTCGGCACGGGGCTCGATCGAGAGCGTCCAGGAAGACAAGGCTGTCGGCGCGAACCGCGGATGCGGGTCGCGCCGGCGGCCGGGCCGA
>NZ_JACEGK010000534.1:0-5533 GCF_056859195.1 Streptomyces sp. NH27 | reverse complement strand
GAGCGGGTCCTGCGGCGGCAAGCCGCCGCAAAGCGAAATGCATTTCGCAAGCGAAATGCGGATTCCGGCGCAAGCGCCGGAATGGAATTGCGCTTCGCGCAATTCAACCGCTAAGGCAATACGCGCTCCGCGCGAATTGCCGGTTTTCCCGCAAGCGGGAAAACCCGAAAAGCAGGCAGGCTAGGAGGGGGAGGTGCATCACGCGCGGACCCGTGTAAACCCTGGAAGTTCCAGCCACCACCCCCCGATGACAGAACGTCACCCACCCGCCGGACCGGGGCCGGCCCCACCGCAGGGAACGGGCTCCGCTACGCTCCACCCGAACCCCTCCTCTACCGATCGGGCAGTCAACCGCACCACCCGCAGCAACACCACGACCACATCAGCATACACGCGAAGTTCGTCCCGTGCGCCAGGATGAGGCAACCGTCACCCGTACTGACGAACCGGGCGCGTGCGTGCTGCTTCGCATTGATGCACTGTGTAGAGTTTGGGACTGATCACCACCCCTGCCCCTCGCACCTCCGCCGGGATTTCAATCCTCCATGGCGCGAATAAAGCGCGGTGTTTTCGGTGAAAGAGAATACCGGAGAATGATGATCGACAACCGCCCATTGAATACCTCAGCCGTAGAACAGAAGGCACGATATGCCAGAGGTTGAATTACATGGTGCGGAGGTGCCGGAGCCGCGCGGCCGCCAGGCCGGGCGGCGGAACCCCCGCCGGGGCCGGCCACGCCAGTTGCTGTTCGTACGTCACGGCTGGTACCGCCCGAGACTCAGGACCGCTGGTGCTGTCCCGAAGCCCGCAGGCCGCCCACCGGGCCGCACGCGAAGCCTGGCGCGCCACGACGGGGTCCGGCCCGCAGTCTGGCCACCGGCGTATAAGAGGGTACGGAGATCGATCATCGCAGGTCAGACAGGGTACGGCTGGCGAGGTATGCCCCCTCAGCAGGGACAGATCGACGTCGGTGTGTCGCTCCTAGTGGTGCATATCGACGGCGGAATGTCGGCAGGGCCGACACCAACAGCCCGGAAACGTCAGCCAGACCGACATTCCGGGGCGGCGTGGGCCCCGCACGGCTCGAGGGCCCGACGGCGGGAGCGGAAGACACGTTGTGTCCCCCCACGCGGGACACAAGACACGCGGAACGTCAGCGAGACCGACGTTTATGTCGGTGCGGCTGACATACTGCTGCCGCCCGTGATCACCGAAGGAGAGAGGAGCGCAGCGACCGTGTCAGCCGAACCGCAGGGCAAGCAGCCGGGTCCGAGGCGCGCGCCGCGTCCTCAGCAGCCGGTCGACGACGCTCTCCAGGCGTGGGCAGCGCCCATCGCCCCGGTGAAGGGCCTGGACGACGTCGCACGGCGGTTCCCGGGGCGGAAGCTGACGCTGGAGGGGGAGCGCAAGCCGCTGGAGTTCTACGGGACCGCGGAGCAGCCGAACGCCTTCTCCATGGACTCCCTGGAGTTCCTGTTCCTGATCGCGCAGTATTTCCGCGAGGCGCTGCCGCTGCGGATGATCCTGCTGCTAATCGCCTGCCAGCGGGCCGGAGGCCGGATCTACCTGACGCAGGATGAGATGGCCACCGTCCTGGACGTCAGCCGGACCAGGGCGTCGGAGACGCTGCAGGTGGTCATGAGCCACGGGATCGTCTTCAAGGTCAAACGTGGCTGCTACCAGTTCAACCCGCCCTACTCGTACCGGGTGGCAGAGTTCATCCCCGGCACCGAGGCCGCCGGCACCGCGAGCGAGTACGTGAAGGTGGAGCAGCACGACACCATCACCAAGATCCGCAAGGATGAGTCCCTGCCGGACCTGGTGCGGTTCCCGTCTCTGGAGCACATGCGGCGGGCGATCGAGGAGCTGCGTCAGGAACGGGCCAAGGAGCGTGCTGCGCGCCGTCTGGAGCGCGCTGCGCGCCAGCAGGAGGGGGAACAGTGAGCATGCTGCGATTCGCCGCGGTCAACGCCGACGGGCTCCTTGCCGACCTGGATCTGCCGCCAGCGGCGTACCGGGCGCTGCTGAAGCTGCGGGCGCACAGCGAGGCCGGCGGCCGTATCACCATCGACCAGGCCGCCATCGGCCAGCTCCTGAACCTCAGCCGTCCCAGCGTGAACGCCGCGCTGCGCAGTCTGGAGCTGGCCAAGCTCGTCACCAAGGTCCGCAACGGCGTCTACCAGATCAACCCGATGCTGGCCGGCTACAGCTCCCCCGAGGACGCCGTCGCCGCGGTCAACGCCATGCCCAAGGGCGACCGCCTGGACGTGCCCGGCTTCGTGGACAACTACCACCAGGCCGTCGCCGACTACCAGGACCAGCTCGCCCGGCAGCGCAAGAAGCGCGCCGACCAGGCCGCGGCGAAGAAGGCCGCAGCCACCAAGCGGCGCAGCACGCTGCACGCCGTCGGCTGATCACGCTCGCCGCCGGCTACCGGAGATCGCAGCAGCGGTTATCACCCGGGGGTGATACGGGCCTGCCGATTGTTCCCCTGCTGCACAGGAAAGTGCAGCAGGGGAACAACTCGCGGCGTACGCAGCAACCGACCGTGCTGCACCGACCGCAACGGGCTGCTACCTGTGCAGCACTCCCGTGCGCCGCCTCAGCGGTGCAAATGCTGTGCAGCTTCCGGATCAACCGAGCAGCGGCACATGCTGCATCACGTTGCACCGTGCTGCTACACGGCTCACGGAGCAGCAGTACCCGCTGCACCGCGCTGCTTCCGGCTGCTGCTCGCCGTGTCCAACTCCGTTACAGCACGGTGCCGTGCAGGGCGCGGCGGTCGCCGGACATCGCGTAGCGGCGGGCGGCCAGGCCGTGCTCGAGGTCCTCGCCGATCTGCTCGCACAGCGGGGCCAGGACGTTGGCGGCCTCGGTGTCGGACAGGTACGCGGGGGCGACTTCGAGCATCAGCTCGCCGACCGCGTGGGTGGCGGCGGCGAGGTTGTCGACGACGGCGCGCAGCGCGGCAAGCTCGGGGTCGGCCGGCGGATCGGCGGGCGGCGGGGCTGTGCGGACGTCGCGGACGGCCTGGCGGACTACGGCGCGCACCGTGGCCGTGTCGAGGGACTGGAGGCCGCTGTGGGCGAGCGTGGCGAGTCGGCGGGTGATCAGCTCTGCGACGTCGCTGCTGCGGCTGGAGACGGCGATCAGGGCGCGTTGGGACAGGCCGTAGTCGAGCGCGGCCGCGGCGGCCGGGCCGGTGTCTCGCATGAGAGACACTTCGGTGCCGGCGGCGACCGCGTCGTGGATCGTGGCCAGGGCGCGGGCGACGTCCAGGAGCCGGTACGCCTGAGCGCGGGAAATGCCGAACTCCGCGTCGCAGTACGCCTCCCAGGATCCGTAGCCGAGCGGCACCCAGACGCGCGCGGCGTGCGCGGCACGGACCCGGGCAGCCAGGACGGCGACCGTGCGCCGGACGTCGGCCATCGCCTCGCGCAGCCCGGCCGTCATCTCCCGGGCGCCGGCGGCGTCCAGCGGCGGCCGCGCCGGTTCGCCGACGTGCTCCTGGTCCTGCTCGTGCCCGCCCATGTCCCCATCGTCGCGCGCGCCGCCTGGCGGGACCAGGGCGTACGGAAGCGCGGGGCGCGAGCTCCACTCCCACACCCTCACAGCCTCACAGATCACCCCGCTCACCTGGGGAAACGGCCTGTGAGCCTGATAGACCTCACAGGCCGGGGCTGCGCGTGGCCACCTGTGGCCGCTCGAGGTCTGGCAGGCTGTGGCGCGCGGGGAGCTGCCGTGTCTCGCCGCAGGAGGGGGCGCGGGTAGTGGGGATCGAACGTGAGCCGGCGGAGGTGCGGATCCCCAAGGCCGCGCTGGACGCCTTCGCCGCGGCGTTGAGCGTGCAGACGGTGGCGATGCGGGCCTGGCCCGATGGCATCGAGTGGATGTACCCCGTGGGCTCGTGGGAGCAGCCGCACTTGGAGGTGGCTCTCATGCCCGGCGGTGAGGAGGTGTGGTTGCGGATGTCCACCGACCGCTCCAGCTTCGCGGTGTGGACGATCCAGCAGTGGTGGGACTTCGCCGGGCAGCTGCCTGGCGCGGCGCCGCCGCAGGCCTGAGCCGCGAGCGGGCTCAGCCCTTGGTGATGATCCGGCTGATGTCGAACGGGATTTCCTCCGCCAGGTGGAACAGCGGCTCCAGGACGCCTTCGTACACGGGGTCGGTGTAGGGCGGGCAGTGCTCGGTCAGCAGGCAACCGGCGGCTTCGTCCTTGGTGCGGGGGAATGGGGCGTCCACGTCCGTGGCGAGCTCCAGGACAAGGTCGATCGCGTCGTCCACGCCGTCGCGCACCTGCTTCCACCGCTGTGCGGTGCGGGGCCGCTTGTCGGGGAGGTCGTGTTCACTCTCCGGCAGCAGGTCGGCCACCGGTACCGACAGCGCCGCGTGCAGCCGGCCCAACGTCGGCTCCTGACACAGCTCCTCCACAGTCGCGGCCGTCAAGGGCGGCGTCCCCTCCACGACGCGCTGCAGGAGGGTGACGCCCAGGACGACCGCCGCGGCCGTGTAGCGCCAGGCGACCAGCGCCACGTGCCGCTCGTAGGCGGTCGCGCCGTGCGCGATCTCCTGGACGGCCTGCCCGTAGAACGGGAACGTCGTGCTCGCCTCGTGCACGTCGGCCACATCACTGCCGGTTGTGAGCCGGTCCCACAAAGCGCCCGCCGACCGCAGTTCGTACCGCGCGGTCAAGAACGCCGCGTTCAACGACCGCAGCGCCCCCAGCTCGGTCGTCGTCAGCGGGCCGCGCTCATCGAACTGTGCAAACCGCATCGTCACTCCCCGCCCCGGGTCCGGATCAGTCCCCGGCACGCTACCGGGCTCTGCGGCGGCGGGTGGCTACGATGCGAAACGCCCCGCCCCCGGCATCTCGAGTGCCGGGGACGGGGCGCTGTTCGTGCGGGTGGCTATCCGAGCCAGACGATCTCCAGCACGACCAGGTGCCGGCTGCTGCGGTTGACGAAGTACACGACGGACAGTTGGCCGATCGAGGCGGCGCGGACGTCCTCGCCCTCGGGATCGTCGGTGTTCCACTGGGGCCAGCCCCACGGGGTGCGGGAGGCGATGTCCAGGACGTCGCGGACCATCTCCGTCGCGTGCGGCGGGAGCTCCGTGAGCGTCTTGCCGGCCTGTGGTGACAGCCGGGCCGGCCACGGGTCGGCGGCGCTCACGGGCGGGGCCCGAGAACGTCCTCCAGGGCGACGAAGCCGGTCTCGTCCATCCCGCTGTCGAAGAAGGCGTCGACGGCCGGGGCCGCGGCCGCGCGCAGTTGCCAGGTGCGGACGACGTCGTGCAGCGGGGTCAGGGAGTAGGAGTGCCGGGAGTCCTCCAGGGCTTTGTTCCAGTCCCGTTCGAACGCCGGCACCCACCGGTCGGCGCGTCGGTCGGCGCGCAGCACGGCGAGCAGCTGCGCGGCGGCGGCCGGGCCGGGCGGCGGCATGGGGGCATCGGTGGGAGCGTGGTCGGGCTGTGCGCTCATCGGCGGCCTCCTGGCGGGTCCTACGGCCACGGTACGGGCCGGTGGGGGCGGTGG
>NZ_JACEGK010000533.1:0-5558 GCF_056859195.1 Streptomyces sp. NH27 | reverse complement strand
CTGCCACCGACGAGGGGGATGTGAACGTGGCGGGTGTGGCGCGCTGGTGCGTCCGGCACAAGTGGTGGGTGATCCTGCTGTGGTCGGCCGCGCTGCTGGCCGTGGGCGGGGCGGGCCGGGCGGTCGGTGACGCGTACTCCGACGCGTTCTCGCTGAAGGGCACCGAGTCCGCGAAGGTGCTCGACCTGATGGACAAGGCGGTGCCCGAGCAGTCCGGCGAGGCCGACACCGTGGTGTGGCACGTGGACTCCGGTTCGGTGCGGGACGCCTCGGTACGGCAGCGGATCGACCCGGCGCTGGCGCGGATCGCGCACCAGAAGGACGTCGGCGCGGTGGTCAGTCCGTACGACCCGGCGGGCGCGGCGCAGATCAGCAAGGACGGCCGGACCGCGTACGCCTCCGTGACGTACACCAAGCTCGGCGGTGAACTGTCCAACGGCCAGGCACAGTTGCTGATCGACACCGCGCACTCGGCGCGGGCCCCCGGGCTGCGGGTCGAGGTCGGCGGCGCCAAGCCGGCGCAGGCCGAGCAGCCGCTGCCCGAACTCGCCGAGGGCATCGGCATCGCGGCCGCCGGAGTGGTGCTCTTCCTCGCGCTGGGCTCGCTGTTCGGGATGCTGTTGCCGCTCGTCACCGCGCTGTTCGGGATCGGCATCGCGTCGTCGGCGATCATCCTGCTCAGCCACGGCATGGATGTCGCCGACTTCGCACCGGAGTTGGCGACGCTGGTGGGTCTGGGCGTCGGCATCGACTACGCGTTGTTCATCGTCACCCGGCACCGGCGGGCGATCCTGCGCGGCCGAAGTCCGGAGGAGGCGGCGGTCGTCGCGCTGAACACCTCCGGCCGGGCGGTGCTGTTCGCGGGCGGCACGGTGTGCATCGCGCTGCTGGGCATGTTCACCTTGCGGCTGACCTTCCTCAACGGCGTTGCCGTGGCAGCCTCGTTGACGGTCGTGATCACCGTGGCGGCGGCGATGACGCTGCTGCCCGCGCTGCTCGGCCTGCTCGGCATGCGGGTGCTCAGCCGCCGGCAGCGGCGGGCGCTGGCCGCGTCGGGGCCGCGGGTGGGGTCGGCCACCGGCCCGGCGGCGCGCTGGTCGGGGTTCCTGCAACGGCACCCGCGCTCGCTCGCGGCGGTCGCGGTCGTGGTGATGGCGACGCTGGCGATCCCGGCGCTGTCCTTGCGGCTCGGCTCCTCCGACCAGGGCAACAACCCGGCCGGCACGACCACCCGCAAGGCGTACGACCTGCTGGCTGGGGGCACCTCCCAGGACGGAGGCTCTGGGGGAGGATTCGGGCCGGGCTTCAACGGGCCGCTCACGATCCTCGCCGAGGTGCCGTCCGCCGCCGACCAGCCGGCCCTGGACAGCCTGGTGACGGCCCTGCGCTCCACCCACGGCATCGCCTACGCGGCCCAGATGCCGATGCGGCCGGGGCAGAAGGTCGCCCTGGTGAAGGCGGTGCCGACCACCTCCCCGCAGGACAAGGCGACTTCCGACCTGATCGACCACCTGCGCGACGACGTGGTGCCCGCGGCCGAGAAGGGCAGCAGCATGCGGGCGTATGTCGGCGGCCAGACCGCGGTGTTCGAGGACTTCTCGACGGTCCTGTACGGCAAGTTGCCGCTGTTCATCGGCGTGATCATCGCGCTCGGCTTCGTGCTGCTGCTGTTCGCGTTCCGCTCGCTGGTGGTGCCGCTGACCGCGGCCGTGATGAACCTGGTGGCAGCCGCGGCCTCCTTCGGGGTGCTGGTCGCGGTCTTCCAGTGGGGCTGGGGCGGCGCGATCGCCGGGCGGGCCGGGCCGGTTGACGCCTTCCTGCCGGTGATCATGCTGTCGTTGCTCTTCGGTCTGTCGATGGACTACCAGGTGTTCCTGGTCAGCCGGATGCACGAGGAGTGGGTGCACACCCGGGACAACGCGCGGGCGGTACGGGTCGGCCTCGCCGAGACCAGCCGGGTGATCAACTCGGCGGCGGTCATCATGATCTGCGTCTTCGCGGCCTTCGTGCTCAGCGGGCAGCGGGTGCTGGCGATGTTCGGCATCGGCCTGGCCGGGGCGGTTGCACTGGACGCGTTCATCCTGCGCACGGTGCTGGTGCCGGCCCTGATGCACCTGTTCGGCCCGGCCAACTGGTGGCTGCCGAAGTGGCTCGACAAACGGCTGCCGCACCTGGCGGTGGAGCCGGCCGAGGAGGAGGCCGAGGGCCCGGCGTCCGCAGCCGCGTCGGGCGCCGGGCCGAACCCGGCCGACCCGAGCGGCGGTACGGGTCCGGTCGGCGGTACGAGCCGGGGCGGCGCCACGGTCCCGGTCAGCGCCACAGGCTCGGGCGGCGGTACGAGCCGGGGCGGCGGCGGTACGGCCGCGGGTCCGCTGGTGCGCGGGCGGGTGACCGGCGCGGCCGGGCTCCCGGTGCCGCGCGCCGAGCTCACCCTGATCGCCTCGGACGGCCGCCAGGCCGCCCGGGCCCAGGCTGCCCCGGACGGCGCCTTCTCGCTGCCGGCCCCGGGCAACGGTTCCTACGTCCTGGTGGCGGGCGCCCCCGGGCACCACCCGCAGACCGCGAGCGTGCTCACCGCCGGCCGCGAGGTCGACTGCGACCTGGTGCTGACCGGCACCGGCTCGCTCACCGGCACGGTGCGCCGCGCGGACGGCGGTCCCGTCGAGGACGCGAAGGTCGTCCTGCGGGACGCCGACGGCCACCAGGTCGCCGAGGCGCGTACCGGCAAGGACGGGTCGTACGCCTTCGGCAACCTCTACCCGGGCAGCTACACCCTCCTCACCATGGGCTACCCGCCCTTCCCGGCGACCGTGCGGCTGACCGAGAACGAGCGGAACGGCGACGGCGATGTCGACCTGGAGCTCACCTACTCCGACTGAACGGTCCCCCGTTGAAGCGGCCCGGCCCCCTCCCCCGAAGGAGCCGGGCCCGCGTGCGTGCCACCTCGCGGGCTGGCCACGCACCTCGTCCGGAGAGCGCGCGCCACCGACAGCAGCTCGACGGCAGCCGTGCGGAAGCGCGTTGAGGCCCGCCTCCCCCGGTTCGGATGGGGGAGGCGGGCCTTGACGTATGTGGCGAGCGTCAGTTGCCGAACTTGCCGTCCTGAAGGTCCACGAGGAACCCCGCGACCGAGGACTCGGGGAAGACCAGCACGGGACCTTCCGGGTCCTTCGAGTCCCGGATGGCCCGCATGCCGGCGAACGGCCCGGCCGTCAGGGGAGCGAGCTCGACGCACTGGCCTGATTCGTTTCCGCTGTACGAGGACTTCCTCCAGACGGCACCCCTGAGATTCGAGGCCGTCAAGTTCTTGGTGGTCACTGGTGCAGTCCTTCCAGGTGCTCGTTGAGGAGATCCCGCGACTCGTCGACCGGAAGGGCAGCTGAGGAAAGGTGATCGAACTCCGCTTCCAGATATCCGACTTGGTCGGGGTCGTACGTGTGCGATCCACCAGTCGAGGTGTCGACGCTTCCGACAGGGGTCCAGGGGTGCTGGAAGGTGAGGATGGTCGTTGCACCGTTGGCGCCGTAGGACGGGTGGGCGCTGAGCGGCAGGATCTGGATGGTGACGTTCTCCATGTTGGAGGCGTCGATCAGCTTGCGGAGCTGATCCTTCATGACGCCGGGGCCGGACTCGAACCGGGCGTGGAAGGCCGACTCCGGGACCAGAGCATGCAGCTTGGCTCGGCTGAGGACATCCTGCCGGGCCAGGCGGATCGCAATCATCGTCTCCGGGTTCTCCGACCGCGAGGTTGAGTGGATTTCCCTGACATAGCCCGGCGCCTGGATCAGCCCAGGGATGATCTTCGGATGCTGGACGCGGATGGTCTCGGCCTCGGCCTCCAGTTCCACGAAGTCGAGATATGCCTCGCCAACCTTGTCCGAGAACGACGCCCACCAGCCCTTGCCGGTCGGTTCCTCGGCGACCCGGGCGACCTCTTCGACGCCTACCGAGTCGTCAACACCTATCTTCGCGGTGAGCTTGTACACGTCGTCGCGACTGATGCGGTAGTAGCCGCGCTCGACGCGGGAGTAGCGCGCCTGACTCCACCCCATGTGCCGAGCGACTTCGCCCGACGGCACGTCAACCGCCTCGCGCCATTGGCGTAGTTGGGAACCCACACGGCGCCTCTTGACTGACGGCGTCGCTCTCTTCTGCGTCATGGTCGCAGTCTGGCACGCCTGCGTCACTCCTGGCTATGCACACCATCCTCTTTGGATTTCTGTTGAACGTGTTGCACGCCGAAGCGAAAAGGGAGCAAGCTAGGTCTGCGACGAAGGTGACTGTCCATCAAGTCACGATGATTCGTGACGCGCAGTGACACCTGCTGTCGCGCTGGGCCGGGCCACCGGCCCGGCGGAGGTCCGCCTCCCACCCCAGTGCGGGCGAACCCTGCCCCCTCCCACAAAGCCGAGGCCGCTGATGAGGAGCCAGATCACCACCTGCGCCGCCGGCGACTGGACGGACGGCGGCAACGGGACCGCCGAGCGGTTCCGTTCCGGCGTCCTTCGCAATGCGCCGGAACGGGATATCCAGCTCATGAAGCTCCGCAGAGAGCAGATGGGGCGGCGTCTCGAAACGGTGCGGGCCTGTGGCCGCGTCCCCCGGGTCCCCCGGGTCGCCCTGTACGCCCGCACGATGAACGGACTGAGTCCGGACCGATCCCTGGCCGCAGCACGCGAGTTCGCGGAGCGGATGGGTTGGCGGCTCGTCCGCGACGCGACGTTCACCGACGTCCTCGACGCTCCCGCTGCCGCCGCCGAGGACCGTTACGGATGGCAGCGGATAAAACAGCACGTCAAGCGCGGATTCGCCGACGGAGTCGTGGTGTTGTCCCGGTCCGTCATCAGCCAGTGGCCCGATGAGTACGAGGCCGAGCTGAACTGGTTCGCCGTGCACAGCAGTTTCGTCGCCCTGGTGCACGCCGAGAACGTGGTGTCGCCGTGGGACGGCTGCCCGGCCGACGCGGGCCGACTCATCGGGAGGCGGCACGACGATCCGCCTCTCCCCGCGGCCTCCGGCCCGCTACTTGCCCGGCCGAGCCCGGCCACTCCACGGCCGCCCACTGTCCACCTCCACCCGATTCCACCCCCCGACCATGAACAGGAACCCCACACCATGAACTCCGCGCTCCCCTCGCCTCCCGCCTTACCCACCTCCGCAACCACCGGTACGACGGGACCGGCGCGGCGGTGGACCATCACCACGACCACCGGCGAGACGACCACCGGCCACCTGCCCTCCTGGGCCGAAGCCGATCCCAGCGAACACGACGTACCCCCGCGGGAGTTGGCCGTACGCCTGGCCGACATCAACCACACCACCGAGTTCCCCGGGCAGATCCTGCACGCCTACTCACCGCGCAACCCCACCAACGCGCCGACCCCGCTGGAAATCCTGCACAGCAGCATCGACTGCACCCCCTACGCCATCAGCCCCGAACCGACCATCCCCGTGGTCAACATCCGCCTCGCCGAGGAGTACTGGCTCACCGACTACGGACCCGAGGACCTGACCCGGTTCGCCAACGGTTTGCGCGCCGTGGCCGACCGCCTCGACCA
>NZ_JACEGK010000532.1:0-5562 GCF_056859195.1 Streptomyces sp. NH27 | reverse complement strand
AGCTGTGGAGGTACGGGATCGCCTGCACCAGGTCGCGGATGGTCGCACCGGTCTCCCGGCGCACCCGGCGGCCGAGCGTGCCCGCGTCCGGGTTGGCGTCGATCGCCAGGATCTTGTCCTGCCGCTCACCGGCGAGGGTGGCACCCAGCGCGGTGGTCGTCGTCGTCTTGCCGACACCGCCCTTGAGACTGATGACCGCGATCCGATAGCACGACAGCACCGGAGTACGGATCAGCTCCAACTTCCGCTTCCGCTCCGCCTCCTCCTTCTTGCCACCGAGCTTGAACCGGGACGGCTGCGCGTTGGCACCGGGCTTCTTCGGCTTCGGCTGATTCCGCAGCAGCCGGTCCGAACTCAACTCGACCGCCGCGGTGTAGCCGAGCGGCGCACCACCCTGCGCGGTGCGTTGACGCTGGTCGGGCGTCACCGTCGGCCAGCCACCGGCCCGCGGGTCGATGGGAGGGCCGAATCCCTGCGGCGCTCCGGGCTGCTCGGCCCGTGGGTCGACGGGCATGGCACCCGGCTGCGGGGTGCCATGCGGTGGGGTGCCCGTCGGTGGTTCCGGCGGGCCGGCAGTCGCGGGTGCCGCCGGCACCGCGGGTATCGCAGGCGAAGCAGGCGAAGCGGGCGGAGCAGGCGTCGCGGGAACAGCGGGTGTCGCTGGCAGACCGGGCGCCGCGGGCGCCGCGGGCTGGCCCGACTGCGGGAACCCGTATCCGCTTCGCGCGGGCAGCGGCCGCGGCGCTCCGGCGGTCCCGGGCTGCGGCTGCTGGTTCTGCGGTAAACCGGCGCCACTCTGGAGGAGGGGCCGGCGCAGGATCTGCGTGCGCGGCTCCTCCTCTTCCTCTTCCTCTTCCTGCGGCTGCTGCTCCTGCGGCGCGGCCGCGGGTGCCGACGGCGCCGCCCCGGACGTCCCGGCCGAGGCGTCCGGCCCGGGCACCGCGTCCTCGGGCTCCTCGCTGTCCGGCTCGGCGTCCGGCGCGCTCACCATGTACCAGGTGGGCAGCCGCGATCTGATCGTCAACTCGCTGGTGCGGTCGGACTCCGACAGGTCGTCGCCAGGACCGGCCCCGCCCGCGCGGTTGTAGTCCCGATCGCTGCTCACGCTGCCTCCTGGTCTGCTGTCCTCAACCGCCCCGCACCCTTCCAAACAGTCCGTCGCCGACCCCTGCCCCGTTCAGGGAAAGCCTAGGCAACCGATCGCGAACCTCACAGGCCCGCGCATCGCCGTTTGTGTTATAGCGGACGATCATGTGGGAGGGAAGCGCCCCACGGCAGCTGCAAAGTCTTGATCGTTGGGATGTCTACGCAGGTCGGGTGGGTTGCTGGGGGGATGCGGACGGCGACCGTGATCATGACCGTATGTGACGACGGTCAAGAACAGGTGGCCGTGCAGCCCACGATAGCCGGGTAGAGGTGGATGAGGGCCTTCGGGGCGTTGAACTCCACGTTCTCCGCACGGAAGTCGAGCCGGCACCGGATCACGCGAGCGCGGCGCGGCGCAGCCGCTACCGCGGGTCGAGGCCGTTGGAACGGGCGACGCCGCCCAGCCAGGCCAGTGACGGCTTGGGGGTGCGCACGAAGGTCTCCCGGTCCACGGAGATCAGGCCGAAGGTGGGGCGATAGCCGGACGCCCACTCGTAGTTGTCCAGCAGGCTCCAGTGGAGGTAGCCCTCCACCCGCACGCCGTCGGTGATGGCCGCGTGCAGGCCGGCCAGCGCGCCGCGGGTGTAGTCGATCCGTCGGGCGTCGTCGGCGGTGGCGATGCCGTTCTCGGTCACGAAGACCGGCGTGCCCCCGGTCTTCTCCCAGGCGCTGCGCACCCCCAACTCCAGCGCCCGCGGGTAGTACTCCCACCCGGTCAGCGTGGTCTCGACGCCTTCGGGCACCTGGCGCGGGCCGTCCGGGCCGATGATCGTCCGGGTGTACGCCTGCACGCCGACCCAGTCGTCGCCGCGCGCGGCCTCCAGGTACCAGTCGTCGCGCTGGTACCCGTAGGCGTGCGCGACCTCCTCGCAGCCCGGCTCGGCCTGGAACGCCTGGGTGGCGACGGTCCATCCGGAGCGGACCCCGCCCACGCCGGACAGCACCTCGCGCGAGCGGTGGTGGCAGTCCAGCAGCGCGTCCGCGACCTGGAGGTCCGGCGCCGGGAGGCCGTACGCGACCAGGTTCGCCGGGTCGTCACCGCCCGCGATCATCGCCGCGATGTTGGGCTCGTTGATGGTGCAGACCCACTTCACCTCGTCGCCGAGGATCGGCAGCGCCAGCTCCGTGAACCGCGCGAAGCGGTCCGCGGCCTTGGGGCTGCGCCACATGCCCTCCTGCGCGAACCAGCGCGGGACGGTGAAGTGCATCAGCGTCACCATCGGGGTGATGCCCAACTCCAGCGCGGTGTCCACCATGCGGCGGTAGTGGTCGATCGAGGCGCGCGAGACCACGCCCTCCTCGGGCTCGATGCGGCTCCACTCGATGCTGAACCGGTACGTGTCCAGGCCCGCGTCGCGCAGCAGGGTCATGTCCTCGCGGAAGCGGTGGTAGCTGTCGCAGGCGTCGCCGGAGGGTTCGACGATGCTGGTGCCGGGCGCGTGTTCGCGCGGCCACCAGTCGTTGTTGATGTTGTTTCCCTCGATCTGGTGGGCGGCGGTCGCGGAGCCCCACAGGAAACGGTCGGGGAAGTGCAGCACGGAGAAAACCTCGTTCGTGTGAGAAAAGTGACGACCGGTCAGCGGGTGTGCGACCAGAAGTCGGAGAGCAGGTTCGCGGTGGCGACCGGGTTCTCCTGGTTGGGCGGATGACCGGCGTCGGCGATGACCTCGTAGCGCGCGCCGAGGCGTTCGGCCATCGTGCGCCGCCACTCCTGCGGCCAGGCGTCCGCCGTCCCGGTCATGCCGCGCCTAGGCGGGTCCGCCGGGGCCGGTGGTCGCGAAGCGGCGCGCGGGCTGCGGGATGGAGTCCAGCAGCCGGGTCGTGTAGTCGTGTTCGGGGAAGCGCAACACCTGGGCGGTCGGCCCGGACTCCACCACCCGGCCCTGGTGGAGCACCATGATCTTGTCGGTCACCACCCGTGCGGAGAGCAGGTCATGGGTGATGTAGAGCAGGGAGACGCCGAACTCGCTGCGCAGGTCCCGCAGCAGCGCCAGCACGCCGGCCCGCAGCGAGACGTCGAGCATGGAGACCGGCTCGTCGGCGATCAGCACCTGCGGGTCGCTCGCCAACGCGCGGGCGATGACCACGCGTTGGCGCTGGCCGCCGGACAACTCGTGCGGCAGCCGCGCGGCGAACTGCTCGACCGGGGTCAGCCCGACGATCTCCAGCAGTTCGAGCACCCGCTTCCTGGCCTCCGCCCCCTTGCGCCCGGTGAAGTTGACCACCGGCCGGGTGAGCGTGTATTCGACCGTGTGCAGCGGGTTGAGCGCGGAGTACGGGTCCTGGAAGACCATCTGGACGTCGGCGTGCAGCTTGTGCAACTGCCGGCGGCGCAGCTGGTCCACCCGCAGCTCGCCGAAGGAGACGGTGCCGCTGCTGGGCTGTTCCACCCCGGTGATCAGCTTGGCCAGGGTGGACTTCCCCGATCCGCTCTGGCCGACCAGGGCCATCGACTCGCCCGGTTCCAGCCGGAAGGAGACCCCTTCCACGGCCGTGACCGGGGTGTCCCCGCGCCGCCGCCCGGGGTAGACGCGGCTGACGTCCGCCACGACGACGGCGTCCTGTGCGGCCGCGCGAGCGCCCGTACGGCTGCCCGAGCGAGCGCCCGCGTGGCCGCCCGCACCGCCGCCGGCCCGGTCGTGGCCCGCGCCGGCCGCCGGCGCCGTCGTCGTATCCCGCTCGGCCGCCGGCAGGCCCGGCAGCTCCACCACTTCCGCGCGCGGGTCGGCGTAGTGGCCGAGCAGCGTCTGCGTGTACGGGTGTTGGGGCCGCTGGTAGATGTCCCGGGAGGGGGCGTCCTCCACGATGACCCCGTCCTTCATCACCATCACCCGGGCCGTGGACTCCAGCACCACACCCAGGTCGTGGCTGATCAGGACCGCGGTGAAGCCCTCGCTCTCCTGCAGTTCGCGGATGGTGCGCATCACCGCGTGCTGGACCATCACGTCCAGCGCCGTGGTGGGTTCGTCGAAGACCATCATCCGCGGTTCGAGGGAGAGCGCCAGGGCGATGGAGACGCGCTGCCGCATGCCGCCGGACAGCTCGCCCGGGTAGCGGTCGAGTACGGACCCGGTCAGCTCGACCTTCTCCAGCAGCTCCACCGCCCGGCCGCGCCGCCGCGGTCGCGGCACATGGCCGTGGGCGGCGAAGATGTCGCCGAAGTGGTGGCCGATGGTGCGTACCGGGTTGAGCGCGTTCATCCCGGACTGCAGGACCATGGCGAAGCCGCCGCGGCGCTGCACCCGCACCTGCTCGGTGTCCAGCCCGGCGATGTCCGTGCCGTCGAAGAGGATCTGGCCGTCGGAGATCCGCGCCGGGGGCTTGGCCAGCCGGGTCAGGGCGAAGCCCAGGGTGGACTTCCCCGATCCCGACTCGCCGACCAGGCCGACGAACTCGCCCTCCGCCAGGCGGAAGGAGGCGTCCTTGACCGCGGTGGTCGGCTCGGCGCCGCGCGGTTCGTAGACGATGCTGAGGTTCCTGACGTCGAGCAGGCTCATCGTCCGTTCCCTTCCCGCAGCCGCGGGTTGCTCAGCCCGTCGACACCGAAGTTGACCAGGGTCATCGCGGTGGCCAGCAGCGCGACGCACAGCCCTGGGGCGAACAGCAGGATCCACTGGCCGGTGAGGAGGGCGTTGGAGTTCTGCGCCCAATAGAGCATCGAGCCCCAGCTGACCGTGAAGGGGTCGCCGAGCCCGAGGAAGGACAGCCCGGACTCCGCCAGCACCGCGGCGGTGGCCGCGCCGAAGAAGGAACCGGCGATCATCGAGGTCATGTTGGGCAGGATCTCCCGGAACACCACCCGGGTCGCGCTCTCGCCGCTGAACAGCGCCGCGGTGACGAAGTCCCGGCTGCGCAGCGACTGGGTCTGCGCCCGCAGCACCCGCGCTCCCCAGGCCCAGCCGGTGATCACGACCACCAGCACGATCATCTTCAGACCGCCGTTCTGCATGTAGGCGGCGATGATGATCATCAACGGCAGGCCGGGGACCACCAGGAAGAGGTTGACGACGAAGTTGACCACCTCGCCGAGCCAGCCCCGCAGATAGCCCCAGGACAGCCCGACCGCCACCGCGACCAGCGTGGACAGGCCGCCGGCGACGAAGCCGACCAGGATCGACACCCGCGCCCCGTAGAGCAGTTGGGACAGCACGTCCTCGCCGGCGCCGGTCGTGCCCAGCAGGTGGGCGGAGCTGCCGCCGGTGTCGGGCGGGAAGTCGTTCGCGTGCGGGGAGTACGGGGCGATGAGCGGCGCGAAGATCGCCACCAGGACGAAGACCGCGAGGATCACCAGGCCCACGCGGGCCTTGCCGTTGCTCCACACCGTGCCGAACGAGCGGCCGAAGAACTGGAGCGTGCGCACCGCGCCCGAACTCGACGGCGCCGCGGGCGCGGTGGCGGCCGGCGCTGCCGAGGGGG
>NZ_JACEGK010000531.1:0-5578 GCF_056859195.1 Streptomyces sp. NH27 | reverse complement strand
GGTCGTCGGGCGGTGAGGAGTCGAAAGTCGTGGTCATCGGCCGGGTCCTTCTCCACTGGCGTGCAGTTGGTCGTCGAGGTTGAAGATCTGCTGGAGCAGCAGGAACCCCTCGTCCGGCGGTCGCCCGTCCAGGCCGGTGAAGAAGGGGGCCATCTCCGCCTGCCAGCGTGCGTTGACGTCGGTGCGGGCCATCGCGGCCTGCGCGGTGGCCAGGTCGTCGGCCTCGACGTATCCGACGATCAGCCCGTCATCGGCGGCGAAGATCGAGTAGTTGCGCCAGCCTGCCGCGTCGAGTGCGCGCAGCATGTCCGGCCATACGTGCGCGTGCCGTTCGCGGTATTCGTCGAGCCGGTCGGGCCTGACCCGTAGCAGGAAGCAGTAGCGGTTCACCTGTTCGTCGTTCCCTTGTGCTCTCCGGGCGCCGCGGGCGTCCCGGGTGCCGGCGGCGCCGGCCGGCCCCATGACGGGACCGGCCGGGCGCCCCGCGGCATCAGAAGTCGAACTTGTCGACGTTGGCGGCGTCGAAGACGGTCGGCGGGCCGAGCACGACGGACGGGCCGACCCCGGTCGACGGGGCGAGCACCTTGTAGGTGCCGAGCGTGCCCGCCTTGAAGCTGGACCCGGTCTGCAGGCTGGCGCTGCCGGACGCGAGGGACGCGGCCGCGTAACCGGCCAGGTAGCCCAGCTGGTTGGGGTCCCACAGCTCGAAGGACTTCACGGTGCCGTCCTTGACGTAGGACTTCATCTGCGACGGCAGCCCGAGTCCGGTGAGCGTGACCTTCTTCGCCACGTCCTTGTGGTTGGACAGGTACTGCGCCGCGGTCGAAATGCCCACGGTGGTCGGCGAGATGATGCCCTTGAGGTTCGGGTACGCCGACAGCAGCCCCTGGAGCACGGTCAGCGACGTGGCCGGGTCGTCGTTGCCGTACACCGTGCTGACCAGCTTCATGTTCGGGTACTTGGTCAGCTGCTGCTTCATGTACTTGATCCAGGCGTTCTGGTTGGTCGCGCTGGCCGCGGCGGACAGGATGGCGACCTGCCCGGTGTTGCCGATCTGCTTGGCCAGCAGGTCGACCTCGGAGGTACCGATGGTCTCGGTGTCCGCCTGGTTGATGAACAGGTGGTTCGGGCTGGTGCCGCAGGAGATGTCCGAGTCGAACGAGACGATCTTGATCCCGGCGGCCGCGGCCTGGTTGAGCGAGGGGCACAGCGCGGACGGGTCGTTGCCCGCGATCACTATGGCGTCGGCGTGCTTCTGGATCGCGGTCTGGATCGACGGGATCTGCGCGGCCGCGGTGTCGGCGGTGCCGCTGGAGACCACGACCTTGCCGCCGAGCTCCTCCAGCGCCTTCTTGCCGCCGGCGTCGGCGAGCACCTCGTACGGGTTCTGGGTGTCCTTCGGGATGAAGTAGACCGTCAGGCCCTTCTTGACGCCGGTCGCGGTCGGCTTGCCGGTCGGGTCGGCGCCGGCGTTGGAGGAGGAGCCGCACGCCGCGAGCATGAGGCCGGCCACGGAGACGGAGAGGAGTGCGGTCGCCCTGCGGCGCACGGTTCTGCTGATGGTCACGTGACTGTCTTTCTTCTTGAGGGCTGGACGGGAACGGTCGGCGCCGCCGGGTGCCGGCCGGTGAGGAAGCGGTGAGGAAGCGGAGCGGAACTACGGACCGGGGGAGCGGTCAGGCGACGGGCACCGGGCCCCGCCTGGTGCGGGCCCTGAACCGGCGCAGCAACTCGCCGCCGTTGGGCACGACGACGCTCACCAGCAGCAGCGCGCCGGTGACGATGTTCTGCACCTCCGGCTGGACGCCCATCTGCGTCAGCGCCTGCTGGAGGCAGCCGACGATGATCACCGCGAGCACCACGCCGATCACGGTGCCCCGGCCGCCGAAGATCGACACCCCGCCGAGCAGCACGATCGCCACCACGTTGAGTTCGAGCCCGGTGCCGGCGTCGTAGCTGACCGAGGAGTTCTTGAGGGTGAACAGGATGCCGGCGAGCGCGCAGAAGAAGCCGGAGGCCACGTAGAGCCCGAACTTGATCCGGTCCACCCGCACCCCGGAGAAGCGGGCGGCCTCCGGTTGCAGGCCGATCGCCACGATGGAGCGGCCCAGCGACGTCGCGTGCAGGACCACGCCGAAGATCACCGCCAGTACCAGGAAGATCAGCGCGGACCAGGCGATCTTCGTGCCCTGCACCGGCATCACGCCGATCTTGGTGAGCGAGATCGGGAAGCCGGTGATGGTGCGCGGCGCGAGCACGATCTCGGAGATCCCGCGGAAGAGCGTCAGCGTACCGATCGTCACCGCGATCGACGGCAGCCCCATCTTCGACACGAGCAGGCCGTTGAGCGCGCCGCCGGCCACGCCGACCGCCAGCGCCGCCGCCATCGCGGCCCACACCGACCAGCCGTCGTGGAAGAGCGACCCCATCACGGTGCCGGACAGCCCCAGCATCGAGGCCACCGACAGGTCCATCTCGCCGGTCATCACGATCAGCGTCAACGGCAGCGCCATGATGGCGATCTCGCCCATGTTCAGGGTGATGTAGAAGAAGTTGGTGCCGTCCAGGAAGCCCGACGTCTGTGCCGACCCGAAGATCAGCACCGCGATCAGGACGAACACCAGCGCGGTCTCCCAGCGCACCAGCCCGCGCCAGAACGGCTGCCCGCCGTCGTCGACACCCTGGTAGGAGGTGGCGGCCGGCTTCGTGGTGGTGATGTCAGGCGTCACGGTGGGCTCCCTGTGCGGACTGGAGGCTGCGGGCCACCCGCAGGCTCAGCCAGCGGTCGAAGGCGATGGCCGCCAGCAGCAGACCACCGGCGATCGCCTCGTTCCAGAAGGACGAGATCTTCGCGGCGACCAGCGCCTGGTTGATCGTGTTGAGCAGCAGCGCACCGAGGGCGGCGCCCAGCACGGTGCCGCTGCCGCCGAAGATGGCCACCCCGCCGACGACCACCGCGGACACGACGGTCAACTCGTAGCCGTTGCCGCCGGTGACGTCGATCTGGGCGTGCAGGGCCAGGAACAGTGACCCGGCCAGGCCGGCGAGCGAACCGCTGATCAGGAACGCGGTGAACACCCGTCGCCCGGCGGGGATGCCCGCCAGCGCGGCGGCCTCCGGGTTGGAGCCGATCGCGTACAGGTCGCGGCTGGCCCGGAAGGAGCGCATCGCGTACCCGACGACCGCGACCACGACCGCCACGATGATGGCCAGCCACGGCACGCCGAGGAAGGTCCGATACCCCACTTCGGTGAAGGACTTGGGGATCGACGCCGGGTCGATGGTCTTGCCGTCGACGATCACCCCGTCCACCCCGCGGACGACGTAGAGCATCGCGAGCGTCACCACCAGGCTGGGCACCCGGGTGACGACCGTGATCAGCCCGTTGATCGAGCCGACCAGGGCGCCGACCGCGATGCCGAGCACGTAGCCCAGCAGCACCGGGAAGCCGGAGTGGTGCTTGAAGACGTCGCCGACGACATACGCGGACAGGCCAACCACCGAGCCGACCGACAGGTCGACGTTGCGGGTGACGATGACCATCGTCTCGCCGACGCCGAGCAGCGCGATCAGCGAGGCGCCGGTGAGCAGTTGCTCGATGCTGTGCGCGTTCGCGAAGGCGTGGTTGCTGATTGTGGTGGCGACGAAGACCAGCACGATCGCGACGCCGATGCCCAACTCCCGGGCCCGCAGCAACGCGGCACCACGGGCGAAGCGCTGGGTGGCGGGCGCCGGGGCCGGCGCGGTGAGCTGTGCGGTCATGACGCCACCGCCGCGTAACCGGTGGCGGCGCGCATGATCGAGTCCTCGTCGGCCTCGGCGCGGCTCAGCTCGGCGGTGATCCGACCCTCGTGCAGGACCAGCACCCGGTCGGCCATGCCCAGCACTTCGGGCAGTTCGGAGGAGATCATCAGCACCGCCATTCCGTCGGCCACCAGGCCGTCGAGGATGCGGTGCACCTCGGCCTTGGTCCCGACGTCGATACCTCGGGTCGGTTCGTCGATGATCAGCAGGGACGGGTCACGCGCCAGCCACTTGCCGAGCACGACCTTCTGCTGATTGCCGCCCGACAGGGTGGAGACCGGGTTCCTCATCCGGCCGAACTTCAACTGGAGGCGCTCCGCCCAGGTCAGGGCCAGCTCGCGCTCCGAGCCGCGCCGGATCAGCCCGTACTGCCCCAGCCGGGCCAGCGAGGCGAGCGCGACGTTGCGGTCGATGCCCATGTCCATCACCAGGCCCTGCTGGCGGCGGTCCTCGGGGACCAGCGCCACACCGGCGGCCATCGCGTCGGCCGGGGTGCCGTTGCGCAGCTTCCTGCCGCCCACCTTGACCGTGCCCGACGTCCACCGGTCGATACCGAAGACGGCGCGGGCCACCTCGCTGCGGCCCGCCCCGACCAGCCCGGCCAGGCCGACGATCTCGCCCCTGCGCACGGTGAAGCTGATGTCGTGGAAGACGCCCTCCCGGGTGAGGTGTTCGACCTCCAGCACGGTCTCGCCCGGGGCGGTCTCCGTCTTCGGGAAGAGCGTGCCCAGCTCGCGGCCGACCATCGAGCGGATGATGGAGTCGGCCGTCACGTCCTCGATCGGCGCGGTGCTCACGAAGCGCCCGTCGCGCATGATGGTGACGCGCTGGCAGCTCGCCAGCACCTCCTCGATCCGGTGCGAGATGAACAGCACCGCCGCGCCCTGCTCGCGCAGCGTGCGCATCACGTCGAAGAGGCGCTCCACCTCCACCGAGGTCAGGGCGGCGGTCGGCTCGTCCATCACCAGCACCTTGGCGTCCAGGGACAGGGCCTTGGCGATCTCGACGATCTGCTGGTCGGCGACGGACAGGCCGCGGGCCTGGCGCTGCGGGTCCAACTGGACGCCCAGCCGCTCGAAGACAGCCACGGCCGCCTTGTTCATCGCGGTCCGGTCGATCCGGCGGCCCGCGCGGCGCGGCTGGCGGCCCATGAAGATGTTCTCCGCGACGGTGAGGTCGGGGAAGAGGGTGGGCTCCTGGTAGATGATCGACACCCCGGCGGCGCGGGAGGCCGCGGGCCCGGACAGTACGACCGGAGCGCCGCCGATCAGCAGCCGGCCGCTGTCGGGCTGGTGTACGCCGGCGAGGATCTTCACGAGCGTGGACTTGCCCGCGCCGTTCTCGCCCAACAGGGCGTGTGCCTCGCCTGGGTAAAGGGTGACCGACCCGTCCTCGAGGGCGCGCACCGCGCCGAAGCGCTTTGCCGCCTGCTCGAGGACGAGGAGCGGGTCCTTGCCTACGGGATCTTTCATCGTGCCAGGTCCTCGTCTTGGTGTGGTGCGCTTCCGCGGCGGGCTTGCCACATGTGTGCCCACCCCTCCCCGGAACGTCGTCCGGGACTCGTCGTGCCCTCCGTCCGAACGTCGGGCCACCGGTAAATTGGAACGTTTCACAAAAGTTGACGGACGCGAGACTATGTCCTGTGTCACGTGACGTCTAGGGTCCCGCACGTAATATCCGTTGGCGGGGAAGAGCGCTGGTGGGCGCGTCGGGCCACGGGAGCCGCCGTACGGGCCGGCAACGCGGGCTGCCGGGGCCGCGGTCGGCGGGTGTG
>NZ_JACEGK010000530.1:0-5600 GCF_056859195.1 Streptomyces sp. NH27 | reverse complement strand
GGTCAGGGGGCCCTGTGGGGAATCGCGCCAGAGCCATTGGTGGGGGCCGTCGACGGTGAGGCCGTAGCGGGTGCGGTCGGGACGGGAGATGCCGCCGAAGGCGCCCTGGCCGAACACCTCGGCGGCGAGGCCGTGTTCGGTGCTGCCGTCGGGGGCGCCCGATGCGCCGCGCAGGGGGACGAAGTAGGCCGGCGTCGGGAGGAACCGTCCCTCCGCGTGTCCGGGGCCGTGGACGGTGAGGGCGACGAGGCCGGTGGCCAGTGGCAGCAGGAGGAGGCCGCCGGGCACGCACTGCTCCAGCCAGGCCGGCGGCACCGAGGGGAGCTCGCAGGTGGCGATGATCCGGTCGTAGGGGGCGCGGGGCGCGTGGCCGAGCGCGCCGTCGCCGGTGACCACGACGACGGAGCGGGCGGCCTCGGTGCCGTAGGCGTCAAGGTGGGCGCGGGCCGCGGACGTGATCTCCGGTTCGAGGTCGATGGTGGTGACCGTGCCGGGGCCGAGCCGGTGGGCCAGCAGCGCCGCGTTGTAGCCGGTGCCCGCGCCGATCTCCAGCACCCGCTCACCGCCGTGCACGTCCAGCGCCTCGCACATCAGCGCCATCAGCGACGGCTGGCTGCTGGAGGAGACCAGTTCGCCGCCGACCACGCGGGTGGCGATCGGCCGGTCCGCGTAGGCCCCCGTGAGGTGGCGCATCGCGCGGCGGTGCGGTTCGGCCACCGGACCGGTGCCGTACCCGGACCCGTCGCCGTAGTCCGCGCCCTCGCCGTACTCCGCCTCCTCGCCGTACTCCGCCCCGCCGTATCCCGTGTCCTGGTCGTCCAGGACGAAGAGGTGGCGCGGGACCTCCGCGAAGGCCGCCCGCCAGGCGGGGTCGGTGAGGCCGCCGCCGGACTCGATCCGGCGGACCATCCGGGCCCGCAGCGACCCCGCGGCGACGGCGTACCGCCGCTCGTAGCGTCCCTCGGGCCCCCCGTCGGGCCCTTTCGCGGCCATACTTCCATCGTGCGCCTGGACCACCGTCGATACGACCCGGGACACCACGACGGCCCGTTCCTCGTATCTGCGACGATGGAAGGGTGAATGAGATCCGGCGCGGCGAGTTGCAGCAGCAGACGTTCTACGAACTCGTCGGCGGCGAGGAGACCTTCCGCCGCCTCGTACACCGCTTCTACCAGGGCGTCGCCGACGACCCCGAGCTGCGCGCGATGTACCCGGAGGAGGACCTCGGCCCGGCCGAGGAACGCCTGACGCTCTTCCTGATCCAGTACTGGGGCGGCCCGCGCACATACAGCGACGAGCGCGGCCACCCCCGGCTGCGGATGCGGCACGCCCCCTTCGCGGTGGACCGCGCCGCCCACGACGCGTGGCTGCGCCATATGCGCGCGGCCGTCGACGAGTTGGCGCTCCCCGCCGAGCAGGAGCGGCAGCTGTGGGACTACCTGGTGTACGCGGCCGCGTCGATGGTGAACACCCCGGGCTGACCCCACGTGACCGCCCGGCCACGCACCGCGGCGGCCGGCGGCGCATCCGCCGGCACCCGGACCGCGACCCGGCCGGGTGTCCGGTCGGCGGAGCATCACGATCGGATTGCGACATTCGCCATCACGCTTCTGCGACGCCGCGCTCTTTGAGAGCATCCCGTCAGTAACTGACGGGGGGAACATGTGACCGGATTCGTGTTGCTACGTGTCCGCGCTCACCGGCTGCTGCTCGCCGCGGCAGTGCTCACGGTGCTGCTGACGACATGCGTGCTGGCCACGTTCACCGCCTTCACCGGCGCGATCGGCGACGCGGCCCTGCGGCGTACGCTCCAGCACCAGGCCGCCGGCCAGTCGACGGTCGAGGTGCAGAGCGACCTGAACGGGACGAGCGGCAAGTCGGTCGACGCCGCGGTGCGCCGGCACCTGCGCGACTCCTTCGCCGGACTGCCCACCAGCGTCCACGGCAGCACCCGATCCGGCCCCTACGGGCTGCCGAAGGGGCCGCTGTCCTCGGCCAAGCGCGCGAACGACGAACCCGATCTGACCCTGCTGGCCACCTTCGACCACGCCGAAGTCCAGCTGCTGAAGGGGAGTTGGCCGACCGCGGCCGCGCGGGGCGCGACGCGGGTGCAGGTCGCGGTGCCGGAGGTGGCCGCTCAGATCCTCGGGACCGAACCGGGCGACGTCCTCACCCTCGCCGACCGACTCGGCGGCGCCCCGCTGAAGATCCAGGTCAGCGGGATCTTCCGGCCACGCGACCCGGCCTCCCCGTACTGGCACCTCGACCCGCTGGACGGGCGCGGCGTGCACACCCTCGCGTTCACCACGTACGGGCCGATGCTCGCCGACCCGGGCAGCTTCGGCTCCGGCCGGGTCACCGCCGCCGCGATGTCCTGGCAGGCCAGCGGCGACTTCCGGCACACCACCGCGCACGACATGACCACGCTGGAGAGCAGCGTCCGGCAGACCCTCGACGCGCTGCACAACGACCAGGCCAGCGCCACCACCGAAGGCTCCAGCAGCCTGCCCGACCTGCTCGAGGCGCTGCGCCGCAGCATGCTGGTGACCCGCTCCACGCTGCTGATCGGCGCGCTGCAACTGGTGCTCCTGGCCGGTTTCGCGCTGCTGCTGGTGGCGGGGCTGCTCGCCGAGGAGCGGGCCGGGGAGAACGCGCTGCTACGCGCCCGCGGCGGGTCGCGGGCGCGGGTGGCGCGGCTGGCCGGGTGGGAGGCGCTGCTGCTCGCGGTGCCCGCCGCCGTGGTCGCCCCGCTGCTGGCCGGGCCGATCACGCGGAAGCTGGCCGGCACCGGCGCCATGGCCCGTACCGGCGTCAGCCTCGGCTCCGGCAGCACCGGCACCGCCTGGCTGGTCGCCCTGGCCACCGCGCTGGCCTGCGCCTGCGCGGTGATCGTGCCCGCGCTGCGCACCGGCGGTTCCTACGCCGCCGAACGGGCCGCGCGTTCCCGGCGCCGCGCCCTGCCCGGCGCGCTGCAGGCGGGCGCGGACATCGGGCTGCTGGTGGTCGCCGGGATCGCCTACTGGCAGCTGGAACGACGCTCGTCGGGCAGCGGCGCGCTGAGCACCAACGCGGGCGGCGGGCTCGGGGTGGACCCGATCCTGGTGGCCGCGCCCGCGCTGTGCCTGCTGGCCGGCACGATGCTGGTGCTGCGGCTGCTGCCGCTGGTCGCGAGGCTCGGCGAGCGGCGGGCCGAGCGCGGCCGCAGCCTGCCGCTGGCGCTCGCCGGCTGGCAACTCGCCCGGCGGCCGCGGCGCGGCGCGGGAGCGGCGCTGCTGCTGGTACTCGCGATCGCGATGGGCGTCTTCTCGATCGGGCAGAGCGCGAGCTGGGACCGTTCGCAGCACGACCAGGCCCAGTACGCGGTCGGCGCCGACCTGCGGGTGACCGGCATGACCACCCCGCCGTTCGGGCAGCCCGGGATCTTCGCGCACCAGCCCGGCCTCGCCGCGGTCGCACCCGCCGCAAGCACCGACCTCGACCTCGACCAGGACCGTACGGCGACCGTGCTGGCCATCGACTCCGAGCAGGCCGGGAAGGCGATGCGGTTCCGCTCCGACTTCACCGACGGGCGGTCGGCCGCCGAACTGCTGGCGCCGCTGGGCAAGGGCGTCCACACCGGCAGCGGCTTCACGCTGCCCGCCGACGCCCGCAAGGTCACCTTCGAGACGGTGCTGCGGCCCAGCCCGGCCGGTGCCCCCGCGGACCCGGGAACCGTCCACCACATCGGCATCACCGTCCTGGACGGTGATGGCGTGCCGTACACCGTCGCGATCGGCGACCTGCCGGCCGACGGCAAGCCGCATCCGCTCGTCCTCGACATCGGCGCGCTGGCCGGCTCGGCCGACGGCGCGCCCGCCGGTCCGCTGCGGGTGACGGGTCTGAGCGTGGCGTTCGACGTCCCGCAGAAGAGCAGGACGTACGCACTGACGATGTCCGCCGCGCAGGTCGCCGACAGCGCCGGCGCGGTCCACCCGCTGACGGTGCCCTCCCAGCAGTGGTCGGCCACGGCGTCCTACGACAACCCCCTGCTCGACCAGCTGCCGAACGCCGTGGACCCGGGCAGCGACATACCGCAGATCGGCGGGGACACGACCATGGCGCTGAGCTACAGCACCGGCTCCGCCCAGATCGCCATGGGCAACTACGAAGCGGCGCCGACCGGGACCGTACAGATCCGCGCGAACAAGACCGCGCCGCCCGCCCTGTCGGGCATCGCCACCGACGACTTCCTCAAGTCGCAGCAGGCGAAGGTCGGCAGCAGCGTCAACGTCCAACTCGGCGGCATCCAGGTGCCGGTGCACATCGCGGCGTCGGTGCACGCGATCCCCGGGCTCGGCGACGGCCGGGGCACGGACACCGGGGCCGGGGCAGCCGGATCGGGTTCGGGCGCCGGGTCCGCCGCGGGCACGAGCACCGGGCCGGACGCGAGCGGCGACCAGGACCTCGGCGGAATGGTCATCGACCTGCGGGCGGTCAACCAGTACCTCCAGTACCACAACGCGCAGGCCATGGAGCCCACCGAATGGTGGCTGGCCGCCCGCCCGGGCCAGACCGCGAAGGTCGCCGCCGCGCTGCGCGCCCGTGCGGACGTCGACACCGTCCTGGTCACCGACGAGACCACCGCCGACCTGCGCTCGGACCCGCTCGGCGCGGGCCCGCAGTCGGCGCTGCCGGCCGCCGTGGTGGCCGCGGTGGTACTGGCCGCACTCGGCTTCGCGGTCTCCTCAGCGGGCGCGGTCCGCGAGCGCACCGCGGAGTTCGCGATCCTGCGGGCGCTGGGTGCGCCACGGCGTCAACTGGCCCGGGTGATCGCTGCCGAACAGGGGCTGCTGGTGCTGGTGTCGCTGATCGTCGGCACGGCCCTCGGCGCACTGCTGACCCGGCTTGTGACGCCGCTGATCGTACTGACCCCGCAGGCCACGACACCGACGCCGTCACTGATCGTCAAGCTGCCGGCCGGCCGCCTGCTCGAACTCCTCGCGGAGGTCGTGGTGGTGCCGGCGCTGGTGGTGCTGGCGACGGCGGCGCGGCGCGGCGATCCGGCAACGGCACTGCGGCGGCAGGGGGAGGACTGAGATGACGGCTCGACAGCGGGGCGACGGAGGGGCGTTGGAGCCGGAGGGCTCCGCGGGCGTCGGGGGGACCGGCATGGAAACGGGGGACGGCGCGGGTTCCGCGGACGGCGCAGGTTCTACGGACGGCGCGGGAGGGACCGCCGGCGACGACGTGCTGCTCGCCTGGGTGCGGGTGCGCCTGCGCGCCGCCCGTGGCGTGGCCCTCGCGACCTTCGGGCTCGTACTGATCACCGCGTTCCTCGCGGCGGCGCTGCCGCGTTCCGTGGACCGCTACGAGGACCGGGCGCTGCAACACGCGGTGCGGGCCGGCAAGTACCAGGACCGCGGGATCGCCCTGACCGAAAGCTACGAGTCCGATCAGAACTTCTACGGGCCCGACCCGCTCGACCCGACCACCAGCGACACCGTCCAGACCACCGTCCACTCGCTGGTGGCGCCCCTCGCCCCGCTCGCCCCGAACTCCGCGGTGTACGGGGCGCGCACCGGCAAGGAGTCCGTGCTCGAAGACCCCGGTCTGCCCCGTAC
>NZ_JACEGK010000529.1:0-5606 GCF_056859195.1 Streptomyces sp. NH27 | reverse complement strand
GATCACGCGGGTCGTCGAGCGCGGCCCGGTGCCGTACCGGCCGCAGGCAGCCGAACGGTTCGCCGAACTGACCGGCGTGGACGTGTCGTTGGCCGCTCTGCTGCTGCTCGGGCTGCCCGGGCTCGGCGGCTACGGGCGGTCCGGGCTGCCACCCGCGGAGATCCTCGACCTGGCCGGGCTGCGGCCGACCCGCGCTCTCACCGCGCGTGACGCGCTGCGCCGGCTGCCGACCGAGTACCGGACCCGCTTCCTCGCGGCGCTCGTGCCCGCCGACCCGGCCGCGGTGGACCGGCTGTGGATCGACGGCTTCGACCCGGACGTGCTCGCCGACGCGTGGCTGTCCGTCCACGGCGACCGGCGCCCGGTGCCGATCGAGCTGGTCGAACGCGCCGAGCGGGAGGGCGACTTCGGCGCGTGGACCGAGATGGTGGTCAACTCCGAGGCCGCCACCGCCCTGCACGGCCGCACCCGCCAGCGGCTCGACGAGAACCGCGTGCTGGCGCCCGACCATCCCGAGGCAATGCTGTACGGGTCCACCCTGCGGGAGTACGGCGGCGCGCTGCGCTGGCTGGCGTACCGGCTGCCGTACGGCCACCCGTTGCGCCCGCCGCTGCGCGACACCCTGGCCGCACTGCGTGCACGGCTCGCCGACGAGGAACTGCTGCTGGACCTGAACGTCTCCTGGAGCGGCACGGGCAAGCCGGTCGCGGTGGCGCTGCGCGAGGCATACGGCCTGCCGACGACCGGCGGCGAAGGACCGGACGGCCTGGTCCGGGTCGGACCGGCGATCGTCCTCGCGCCGCCGCTGCGCGGCAGGACCCACGAAGAGGTGTGGCTGCGGCCCGCGGCCGTGCTGCCCGGCGCGTCCCCCGAGGGCGGTCCCGACCACCCCGCGCTCGTCCTGCTGTCCGGCTTCGCCGGGATCGGCGGGCCGTACGTACAGGCACTGCGGGATGTGCTCGGCGAGGAGCTGGCGGCCGCGGTGGCCGCCGACGGGCCTGCGGGCGCCGCGCAGTATCCGGCGCACAGCGTGCCGGAGTTGACCGCGCAGGCCGCGCAGCGGTTCGGCCTGTCGCAGGACGCGGCCGCGCTGTACCTGATGCTGCTGGCGCTGCCCGACCCGACCGACCGCAACGTCACGGCCTGGACCGGATGGAAGCCGGCCCGGGCGAAGCAGGCCAGGGCCGAACTGGCCGGCACCGACCTGGTGGTGGAGGCGAAGCGGCCGCGGTCCGGCCGCAGCCTCTTCCTGCCCGGCGGATGGATCGACCTCACGGCGCCGGCACTGCCGCTGGAGTCGTGGAAGCAGGAACTTCTCTCCGCCGGGCAGTTGGACCTCGCCGCGCAGCCGATACCGGAGCTGCCGGTGCCCGAGCTGTTCCGGCGGGCATGGCAGCGGGTGCTGGACGGCGACCCGCCGGCGTTCGAGGAGTTCGCGCAGCGACGGACCGGGCGGGGACGGCGATGAGCGAGCGCGGGACGAAGAGCGCCGGGGCCGGTGGGTTCGACGGTGCGGGTGAAGGTGAAAGCGAAGGTGACGGTGGTGTGGTGAGCGCTCAACCTGCCCGGCGGCAGATCGAGTTGGCCGAGGACCGGTACGCCGATGAGCTGGCGTTCCTGGCCGGCTGGGACCGCGGACCGCGCCCGCCCGGCTGGCGGCTGACCCCGCGGGCGGTGGTCGTCTTCGTCTGCGGCTCGGGCGGCGAACCGCTGCGCACCGCCGCCGGCAACGGAGTTGAGGTCGCCGCGGCGGGCGAGGGTCCCCACGAGCTGGTGGTGGCACGGAAGTTCGTCGGCGACCGGGCGCTGGTCGAGCGATGCGTGGTGACGCTCGCCGGGGAGCGGGGCCTGCTGCTGGTCGGCGAGCCCGGCACCGCCAAGTCGATGCTGTCGGAGCTGCTGGCCGCCGCCGTGTGCGGCACCAGCGGACTGACCGTCCAGGGCACCGCGGGCACCACCGAGGACCAGGTCCGCTACGGCTGGAACTACGCCTCGCTGCTCGCCAACGGCCCCAGCCGCGCGGCCCTCGTGCCCTCCCCCGTGCTCACCGCGATGACGCGCGGCGCGGTGGCCCGGATCGAGGAGATCACCCGCTGCCTGCCGGAGGTGCAGGACGCGCTCGTGTCGATCCTGTCCGAACGGCGGATGGCCGTACCCGAGTTGGCCGACGGCGCCGACGGGACGGACGGCACGATCCACGCGGTGCCCGGCTTCACCGTCATCGCCACCGCCAACCTCCGCGACCGCGGCGTCTCGGAGATGTCCGCGGCCCTCAAGCGCCGGTTCAACTTCGAGACGGTCGGCCCGATCGGCGACCTCGACACCGAGACCGCGCTCGTCCGTGCCCAGGCCACGGCCGCATTGGCCCGCGGCGGGGCCGAGTTCACCGTCGACCAGGCGGTATTGGAGGCACTGGTCACCGCCTTCCGCGACCTGCGCGGCGGCCAGAGCGCCGAGGGCTGGGAGGTGGAGCGGCCGTCCACGGTGATGAGCACCGCGGAAGCGGTCCACGTCGCCACCTCGATGGGGCTGGCCGCGACCTACCTCCCCGACGGCCGGGACCCGCTGCGCACCTTGCCCGGGCACCTGCTCGGCACCGTACGCAAGGACGACCCGGCCGACCACGCCCGGCTGCTCGGCTACTGGGACGGGCCGGTACGGCGCCGCGCGGAGCAGGGCGCGCCGCTGTGGCGGACGCTGTGGGAGCTGCGCGATGCGCTCGGCTGAGGATGCGGACGTGGCCGGGACCGGGGCCGAGTTCGGGGCCGGGTTCGGGACCGGGGCGGGCGCCGAGTGGGCCGATGGCGCCGATCCGGCCAACCGGGCCAACGGGGCCGGCACGGTCTACGGTGCCGACGAGGTCGACAAGGCCGATGTCGAGGCGGAGTTGGCCGCGCTGGCCGGGTGCGGGGAGCCGTACCTGATCGGGGTACGCCACCACTCGCCCGCGCTGGCCGCCGCCGTGCCGCAGCTGCTGGCCACGGCGGCGCCCGACGTGCTGTTCGTGGAACTCCCCGAGGACTTCGGGACCTGGCTGCCGCACCTGGCCGACCCCGACGTGCTGCCGCCGGTGGCACTGGCCGGGCACGGACCGCGCGGGCTGGTGTTCCTGCCGTTCGCGGAGTTCTCGCCGGAACTCGCGGCACTGCGCTGGGCGCGGGCGGCCGGGGTGCCGGTAGTGGCGTTCGACCTGCCGGTCGGGGCGCCCGAGTTGGACAGCCCGCGCCGCGGAGGGGGCGGCGCGGGCACCCACCATCGACCCGCACGACGCGGCCTCGCGGACGCGTTGCGGGCACGGGCCGGCGGTCGCGCCGAGGACGACCTCTGGGACCGCCTGGTCGAGTCCGCGGCCCCGGGCGGCTCGCCCGAGTCGCTGCGCCGCGCCGCCCTCCTGGTCGGCTGGGCGCTCCGCCACGACGCCGCCACCGAGGACCGTCTCGACCCCCACGACCTGCGCCGCGAGGCCCACATGCGGCGCCTCATGGCCGAGCGCGGGGCCGTACGGCCGGTCGCGCTGGTGGGCGCGTTCCACGCCCCGGCCTTGCTGCCGGGCGCGGCCACGCGCGCGGCGGACACCGAGGACGGCACCGAACCGGGCGGCGGGACCGAACCGCCTGCTGCGACCGAACCGGGTGTGGCGACCGTCGCCGCCACCACGTCGCTCGTCCCCTATACCTTCGCGCTGCTGGACGAGCGGTCCGGCTACCCCGCCGGGGTCCGGGACCCGGAGTGGCAGCAGGGCGTGGTGGAGGCGGCCGGGGACGCGGAGCGGCTGGACGCGTTGCTGGTGGCCACGGTGGTACGGATCTGCGTCGCGGTACGCGCCGCGGGCCATCCGTGCGGGCCGCCGGACGCGCGGGAAGTGGTGCGGCACGCACGTGACTTGGCGACGTTGCGGGGCCGGCCGGCCGCGGGACGGGCTGAGTTGCTGGAGGCGGCGCAGACGGTCCTCGCGCAGGGCCAACTGCTCGGCCGTGGACGGGTGGTGGCGCAGGCGCTGGAATCCGTGCTGGTCGGAACCCGGCACGGGCGGCTCGCGCCGGGCACCCCGCGTTCCGGGCTCGGCCCGGCCGTCGAGGCGCTGCTCGCCGAACTGCGGCTGCCCGCACCGGATTCGCCGGAGGAGCGCGAGGTGCGACTCGACCCGCACCGCTCACCGCTCGACCGCAGGCGGGAGTTGGCGTTGCGCCGGCTGGCGGTGTGCCGGGTGCCGTACGGGGAGGTCGTACGCGGCGGGGGCACGCCACTCGGGTCGCCCGGACCGGCCGGACCGCCGGGCGCCACCGCCTCCGACGGCGACACCGGCGCAAGTACGGGCATCGGCATCGGCGTTCGCTGGACGGTCGGTTGGACCCCGGCGACCGCCGCCATGCTGGACGCCGTGGCCGCCCATGGCAGCGACCTGGCGCAGGCCGCGGCGGGCCTGCTGCGGCAGCGGGCGCTGGCCGAGCGGCGGCGCGGCGGTCCGACGGCCGCCGAGGTGCTGGCCGGTTTCGAGGAGGCGGCGCTGTGCGGGCTGCCGGAGGCCGCGGCGGACCGGCTCGCCGAGACCGCCGACGTGCTGCCGGTCACCGGGACGCTGCCCGAACTCCTGGCCGCGATGGGCCTGCTCGACCGGATCTCGGCCGGGTTGCTGCCCGGCCTGCCCGAGGACTGGCAGACCGCACGAGTCGCCGCCGCGCTCGCCGGACTCACCGCGGCGGGCGTCCGTGCGCTGGACGGGCTGGCCGGCTCCGACGACCCCGCCGACGCCCGCGCGCTGGCCGAACTCGCCACCCGCGGCGGCCCACCGGGGCTGCGGGTCCGCGACGCCCTGGCCCGGCTGGCCGCCGACGGCACCCCGCTGATCAAGGGCGCCGCGGCCGCCACCCGGGTGCTGCTCGACGACATCCCGCCCGCGGCGTTCGGTACGGCGCTGGCCGCCCGTACGCATGGCGCGACCAGTCCCGAACTCCGTGTCGAACTGGGCGCGTTCCTCGCCGGTGCGCTCACCGCCGCGGGGCCGCTCCTGGAAGCGGGCCCGCTGCTCGCCCCGGTCGCCGAACTCGTCGCGGCGCTGCCCGACCGCGCCTTCCTCACCCGGCTGCCCGCCCTGCGGCACGGCTTCGACGTCCTCTCCCCCGCCGCTCGCGCCCGCCTGCTCGCCGCGGTCCGCGCCCACCCGTCCGCCTCGACCCCGCACCGGGGTGCCGCAGCGCCCGACCCGCACACCCTCGCCCGCCATACGTCGGCCGACCTCGCCGGACGCGAAGCGCTCGCGGCGCGCGGGCTGTTGACCGTCCTCACCACGACCCCCGCCGAACCGCTCACGAACCCGGCCGTAGCTCATCCGGCCGCGGCACCCAACTCCCCGCGACCCAAGGAGCAGCAGACACCCGTACCCGTACCCGTACCCAACTCAACACCCGCACCCGCACCCGCACCCGCACCCGACGGCATCGCCCCCGACGTCCGCTGGCAGTTGCTGCTCGGACAGGTCGAGGAGAGGGACGGACGCGGCGGCCGGGCCGGGCGGATCGCCACCGCGCTCGACGAGTTGTACGGCGCCGGGCGGGGCGAGGGCGCGGCGAGCGTGCCCGGCGCGGCGGGCGCCGGGGGTGGGCAGG
>NZ_JACEGK010000528.1:0-5611 GCF_056859195.1 Streptomyces sp. NH27 | reverse complement strand
GCGCCCAGTAGGACCTGGCCGCCCCACTCCCCACCGCACCGCCGCACGCCGCACCGGCCGGCCGTCTTCCCGTCGCCGGCCGGTGCGGCGTGCGGCGTGGAGTAGGCGGCGTCGGGAGAACGGTGGACGTGACGGTGGTGGGCGTCGCGGGGGTTTGATGTCCGGGCGCGGCAGACGGCTCAGGCCGTCGCCGCGCGCCCCGCTTCCGCACCGGTGCCCGACTGCTCCGGCAGCACCGGGTCCGCGTCCTCGCTGTGCTGTTCCAGCACCGCGGGGACACCCTTGAGCGTGCGCAGCGCGAACACCGCGCCCACCAGCATGATCGCCGCGGCCGCCAGCATCGTGGTGTGCATGCTGTCGGTGAACGCCTGCCGGGCCGCGTCCACGACGTGCTGCCCGGTCGCGCCGGCGAGCCGTCCACCGGTCTGCACGCCGCCCGCCACGGACTCACGGGCCGCCGACTTCTGGTCGGCGCTGAGCCGGCCGGGCAGCCGCAGGTCGTTGCGGTAGAGGGTGGTGAGCACCGAGCCGAGGATCGCGATGCCGAGCGCGCCGCCCAGTTCCATGCCGGTCTCGGAGATCGCCGCGGCCGCGCCGACCCGCTTGCGGGGCACGCTCGCCAGGATCGTGTCGGAGGTGACGGCGAAGGTGAAGATCACGCCGAGACCGTTCACGATGAGGATCGGCAGCAGGTGCCAGTAGTCGGTGTGCGGGGTGACCCAGGCGAGCCCCGCGGTGCTCACGGACATCAGCAGCAGGCCGAGCGCGACCGTACGGGCCCGGCCCACGCGCTGGACCAGCACCGTGGAGGCGGGCGCCCCGAAGGCCGCCGACAGCGGGCCGGGCAGCAGCGCGAGGCCCGCCATGAGCGGCGACCAGCCGTGCACGACCTGGAAGTAGAGCGAGCAGGCCAGCGACAAGGTGGACGAGGTGAACAGCGCGAAGGCGTTCGAAGCGAGGGCACCGGAGAACGCGGCGTTGTGGAAGAACTTCAGGTCGAGCAGGGGCTCGGCGAGCCGCCGCTGGCGGCGCAGGAAGGCGGTCAGGGCGACCACGCCGACCACCGCGCTGATCCACACCGCCGGGTCGTCGACGCCGTTGCGGGCCGCGGTCTTGATCGCGTAGATGATGCCGAGCATCCCGACGATCGACATCGGCACGCTGATCCAGTCGAGCCGGCCCGGGTGCGGGTTCCTGGACTCCGGCAGGATGACCGAGCCCACCGCCAGCACCAGCGCCATCAGCGGCACGTTGATCAGGAAGACCGAGCCCCACCAGAAGTGGTCGAGCAGCAGGCCGCCGACAACCGGGCCGAGCGCGAAGCTGACCGCGCCGATGCCGCTGCTCACACCGACCGCGGTGGTGCGCTCCTTGGGGTCGGTGAAGGCGTTGCGGACCAGGGACAGCGTGGAGGGCATGATCGTCGCCCCGGCGACGCCGAGCAGCGCACGGGCGGCGATCAGCATCCCCGGGCTGCTCGCGTACGCGGTGAGCGCGGAGGCGGCGCCGAAGCCGGCCACGCCCAGCAGCAGCAGCCGCTTGCGGCCGATCCGGTCGCCGAGGCTGCCCGCGAAGATCAGCAGACCGCCGAGGACGAAGCCGTACACGTCGACGATCCACAGCAGTTGTGTCGAGGAGGGGTGGAGTTGATCCGACAGGCTCGGCAGCGCGTAGTTCAGGACGCTGTTGTCGATACCGAGGAGGGCGGCGGCCACGCAGCAGACGGCCAGTACGGCCCAGCGGCGGCCGTCGGCCACGGCACCGGGCGGCGGGGTGGGAGATGTCGTCGTCATGGCACCGAGCGTGGGCGTGGCTGCTGACCGCCCGCTGACCGGCGGCGCACCGCCCGCTGACAGCGGATGTCAGTGCAGGTCGGAGGCTGTGCGCGCACAGGACGGCGGACGCTGGGAGAGGGCGGAGAGGCGGCGTGCGCAGTGGTCGGGCAGTGGTCGAGGCAGCGGGGGCGGGAGCGGCGACGGTGCGCGCGGGAACGGAGGGCGGCCGGGGAGGCGATGAGCGGGCGGTGGTGAGATGTCTCACTCGCCGAGGAGGTACTCCGTCGCCCGGGCGAGCGCGGCGGCCCGGTCCAGGCCGGCGGTGCTCGTGTACGCCTCCTGGTACGGGCCGTCGCCCAGCGCCGTACGGGCCGCGGCCCCCGTGGCCCGGGCGTCGGGTCCGTCGAGCGCGCCGCCGCGCAGGGCGTGCGCGACGCCGAGCAGCAGCGCGGCCCGGCGCGGGTCGCCGGTCAGCATGGCGAGGCCGGCGGCGGCCACGGCCGCGAGGGATCCGGTCACCGGGAACTGCATCGATACGCCGCCGTTGGTGGCCGCCGCCCGGAACCGGTCGCGGGCACCGGCCACGTCGCCCTCGACCACGGCGAGCCGCCCGAGGGCGACCAGCACCGAGGAGCGGGTGCTGTCACTGGAGAACCAGCCGCTCGGGCACTCCGCGAGCGCCTGCTCGCACAATGCCCGCGCCCCGGCCAGGTCACCCGTGAGCCGGGCGCACTCGCCGAGCCCGAGGTGGGCCATCGCCAGCATCTCCGGCGCGCCGGCCCGGCGGGAGAGCCGTACGGCCCGCTCGCAGTACGCGGTCGCGTCCTCGTACTCCTCCGCCCGCAGGCTGTACACGGCTCGGTTGCAGAGCAGTTCGGCCATGTCGAGGGCGGAGTCCAACTCCTCGGCCAGCTCCAGTGCCCGGCCGAGCAGTTCGACGGCCTCCTGGAGCCGGCCGCGGTAGTCGGCCAGGTCGGCGAGCACATTGAGGCAGGTGATCATGCCCCAGCGGTCGCCCTGCTGCTGGAAGCACTCCAAGGCACGGGTGCAGTCGCGCTGCGCGGCGTCCGCGTCGGCGGCCTCCATCCATGCCTGGAAGCCGGCGCCGAGGTAACCCAGCGCGCGGTACCACGGGTCGTTCTGCCCGTCGAGGATGTCCTCCAGCACCGCGAGGGTGTCGACGCTCGGGTCCGGCGCTCCCGCGAACGGCGCCCACAGCAGCGTGAGGACGGGAAAGTGCCGGGAGATCCGCTTCATCCGGTCGACGACGACGGTGGCCGCCGCCACGTGTTCGGCGTACTCCTCGGCGTCGGAAAGCGCGCCGACCACGGCCATCACGCAGAGGGCGTACTCCTCCTCCATGCCCTCCGGCGGGTTCGGTCCGAGCGCCGCAAGCACCTGCCGGGCGACCCCGACCCCCTCGTAACGCACCCCGCGCAGCAGCCAGTACGACGACAGCGCCGCGACCAGCCGCATCGTGGTGGCGATGTCGCCGGCGGCGAGGGCGCGGTGCAGGGCGGCCTGGAAGTTGTCGTTGTCGTCGGAGTACAGCCGCAGCCACTCCACCTGTTCGGCGCGGCGCAGATGCGGGTCCGCGTCGAGCGCGAAGTCCAGGAAGTGGGCGATGTGGGCATGTTGGGTGCGCTCGGCCTCGCCCGCTTCGGCCAGCTGCTCGGCGCCGTAGGCACGGATCGACTCCAGCATGCGGTAGCGGACCCGGCCGCTCGTGTCCGGCTGCTGGGCCACCACGAGGGACTTCTCGACGAGCGCGGCGACCAGGTCCAGGACATCGTCCGGGGCGATGCGGCGGGTACCGGCGCCGGGAGGGCGACTGTCGTCGGCGCCGGTCCGGTCGGGCGTATTGCTGGGCTGATCGGGCTGGTCGGGCTCGTCAAACCCATGGGGTCGATCAAGCTGGTCGGGCTGGTCCGCGCAGACCGCCTCCGCGGCGGCCAGCGTCCACCCGCCGGCGAAGACCGAGGCGCGGCGCAGCACCGCCCGCTCGTCCGCCGGAAGCAACTCCCAGCTCCACTCCACGACTCCGCGCAGGGTGCGCTGGCGCGGCTGGGCGGTACGGCTGCCGCGGGACAGCAGCCGGAAGAGCGCGTCCGGCCGCACGCCGAGGCTGTACGGCGCCGCGTCGTCGTTGGTGGCGGGCAACGCGCCGAGCCGGGCGGCGATATCGATGACCGACAGCGAACGCAGCCGGGCCGCGGCCAGTTCGATCGCCAGCGGCAGTCCGTCGAGCGCGGTACACAGCCGCAGTACGGCATCCACGGTCGCCGGGTCGGCGGTCGGGTCGAAGTCGGGGCGGACGGCCGCGGCCCGCTCCACGAAGAGCCGCACGGCGGGGGAGGAGAGCGCCACGTCACGATCTGCGCCGGGCCATGGCAGCGCCAGCGTCGGCACCGGGCAGAGCGCCTCGCCGTTGATGCCGAGCGCTTCGCGGCTGGTGGCGAGGATCCGCAGCAGGGGCAGCCCGGCGAGCAGACGCTCGGTGAAGTAGGCGACGTCGGCGACCACATGCTCGCAGTTGTCGAGAACGAGCAGCAGCGGCCGGTCGGCCAGCGCGGCCGTGATCCGGGACAGCGGGTCGGGTGTCACGCCGCCGGTGCCGTTGGCTGCGCCGGAGGTGGTCGCGGCGCCCGGGCCGCCGGCCGGCAGCAGCCCGCCCTCGCGAAGCCCGAGCCCGCCGAGGACGACCCGCGCCAAGGCGGCCCCGTCGTCGAGCCCGGCCAGTTCCACGAACCTCACGTCATCCGGGTGCCGCCCGGCCGCCTCCACCGCGAGCCTGGTCTTGCCCGCGCCGCCGGGGCCGATCAGCGTGACCAGCCGGCGCTGCGCCAACTGCTCGCCGATCCGGGCGATTTCTGTCTCACGGCCGATAAAGCTGGTGAGCTGGGCGGGAAGTTCATGGTGGGGCTGTGGCGATGTTCCACGTGGAACATGAGCTTCCGGGACTGTTTCACGTGGAACATGCGAGGTTGTCCGGAATGGTACGGCAGTGGGCTCGTCGGGGCGGGGGGCCGGGGGCGTAGTGCCGCCCGGGAACGCAGAACCGGCAGGCGCCGGTGGTCCCGGCGGCTCCAGGAGTTCCGGCGGTTCCAGCGGCTCCGGGGTCCCGATGAACGGGCCACCCGACGTCCCGTTCGCCGTCCTGCCCAGGAACCCTTCCGGTATCAGCGCCGGGTCGCCGCGCAGCACCGC
The DNA here is from genome assembly GCF_056859195.1 of Streptomyces sp. NH27. NCBI lineage: Bacteria > Bacillati > Actinomycetota > Actinomycetes > Kitasatosporales > Streptomycetaceae > Streptomyces > Streptomyces sp. NH27. The sequence goes on along the minus strand of NZ_JACEGK010000528.1, from coordinate 629 downwards.
GAGATGGACCGCGGCCAACTCCGGCCCCGGATCGGCCCCCAGCGAGTCGGCCAGCTCCCGCCGCGCCACGTCGTACGCCGCCAGCGCCTCCGCCTGCCGCCCGCTGCCGTACAACGCCCGCATCAACTGCCCACGCAGCCGCTCCCGCAGAGGATGCTCGGCCACCAACTCCCCCAGTTCCGCGACCACCTCGCGGTGCCGGCCGAGCGCCAGCTCCGCCTCGGCCCGGTCCTCCACCGCGCCCAGCCTCAGCTCCTCCCACCGCGCCGCCTGCGCCACCACGAAGGGCGCGTCCCCCACATCGGCCAGCGCGGGGCCCCGCCACAGCCCGAGTGCGTCCCGCAGCCGCCCGGCGGCCACGTCCGGCTGCCCGGCCGCCAGCGCCTCCCGCCCGCGCAGCGCCAGCCGCTCGAACCGGTACGCGTCCACCTGATCCGGCTCCGCGGCCAGCCGGTACCCCGACGGGTGCCCCTCCACCGCCACCGGCAGCACCTGCCGCAGCCGCGAGAACTGCGACTGCACCGCGTTCACCGCGCCGGCCGGCACGTCCTCCCCGTACAGGCCGCGGAACAGCCCCTCCGCCCCCACCACCCGCCCGGCGTCCCGCGCGAGCAGGGCCCGCACCGCCC
>NZ_JACEGK010000527.1:0-5619 GCF_056859195.1 Streptomyces sp. NH27 | reverse complement strand
GGAGAGCGGGTCCGTTACGTCCTAGCCTGGACAGGCCGTCCCCACGCGCCGAGGAGCCGCCGTGTCCGTCGCACGCACCGATGGAGCTTTGTGGCAGCGCACTTCCGTGCGATCGACGGCGATACTGCTGCCGCTCGCTGCCGTCGCGGTGCTACTGGTCAGCAAGTGGACGCTCATCAACTCCGGCGCGGGGCAACTGGGTTCCGCGGACGGCGAGTGGCTTGCCGCGGCCTGCCTGGCCGCGATCATGACCTGGGTCTTCTCCGCCGTCGCGCTCCAGGGCGCGGTGATCCGTACGGTCCCGCCCGGGCGGTTGCTGGCCGCGCAGTTCGCCGCCTCGGCCGCCAACCACGTGCTGCCGGCCGGCGTCGGCGGCAACGCGGTGAACCTGCGGTTCCTGGTCCGGCGCGGCATGACCCCCACCGCCGCGCTGGCCGCCCTCGCGGTGCGCGCGGCGGCGGCCGTGGCCGGGCGGATCGTGCTGCTGCTGGCGGCGCTGCTGGTCTTCCCGGACGCGCTGCACATCCGGCGGGTGGTCTCCGGGCGGCCCGCGCTGCCGGACCACCCGGTGCTGCTCGCGGTCGGCGGCGCCGCCGCGCTGACCGGGATCGTGCTGCTGCTGCGGTACGCCCGCAGGCTCGGTGCCCGGCTGCGCGGCTTCGTCGCCTCGGTTGCGTACGACGTGCGGGCGGTGCACCGTGACCGGTCCCGGATGGTGGCCCTGTGGGGCGGTTCGCTCGCCTTCCCGATGATGCACGGCGCGGTGGTGGTCGCCGTGATCCGCGCGGTGCACGCGCCGGTGCCGGTCAGCGGCGTCATGGTGGCGTACCTGTGCGCGAGCACCGCGGCCGGCTGGCTGCCGACGCCGGCCGGGATCGGTTCGCTGGACGCGGCGCTCGCGCTGGCGCTGGTCACCGCGGGCGCCTCCGCGGTCGCCGCGACCTCGGCCGTCCTGGGATACCGCCTGCTCACCACGTGGCTGCCGCTCATTCCGGGCGCGGCCGTCCTCGCGGTGCTGGTCCGCCGCGGCGAACTTTAAGGTACGGACCTTTGCAGGATCTCTTGACGGCTCACAGGTTCACCATTTAAATCACGTCCTGAACTAAGACGTGGCGTAAGTCATTCCGGGGTCGCGACGGCCCCGCACCCCCACAGCATTCCCCACAGCACGCCGGTCCTGCCCCTCGTCCCGCGCCCGGTCCCGTTCCCCGGGCAGCGGCGTGCCAGGGGCATGACTGGAATTGCCCGCTCGATCGCTGCTCCGCCCCCCACCGACCGAGGAGTCCGGCATGTCGGCACCACCCCGCACCCGGCGTATCCGTCCCTTCGCGCTGCTCGCCGTGGCCGCGCTGCTGCTGTTCGGCTGGCTCCAGCAGGCCGCCGCCGCGACGAGCGCGGCCGGCTCCGGCTCCGCCGCGCCCGCGGCGGCGTCCCCCGCCGTCGCCACCTTCACCGACGACTTCAACGGCGCGGCCGGAAGCGCCGTCGACAGCTCCAAGTGGGGCTACGAGACCGGCGACAACGTCGACAACCACGAGCGCGAGTACTACACCAGCGGCACCCAGAACGCGGCGCTCGACGGCCAGGGCGACCTGGTGATCACCGCCCGCAAGGAGAACCCGGCCAACTACCAGTGCTGGTACGGCACCTGTCAGTACACCTCGGCGCGGCTGTCCACCCCGCAGAAGTTCACCCAGGCGTACGGCCACTTCGAGACCCGGATGAAGCTGCCCCGCGGGCAGGGTATGTGGCCCGCGTTCTGGCTGCTCGGCGACGACATCGGCTCGGTCGGCTGGCCGAACAGCGGTGAGATCGACATCATGGAGAACGTCGGCTTCGAGCCCGGCTCCGTGCACGGCACCATCCACGGCCCCGGCTACTCAGGTTCCAACGGCATCGGCGCCGGCTACACCCTGCCCGGCGGCCAGAGCTTCTCCGACGCCTTCCACACCTTCGCCGTCGACTGGGCGCCGAACTCGATCTCCTGGTCGGTGGACGGCCAGGTCTACGAGACCCGCACCCCCGCCGACCTCGGCGGCAACCGCTGGGTCTTCGACCACCCCTTCTACATCATCCTCAACCTCGCGGTCGGCGGGTACTGGCCCGGCGACCCCGACGGCAGCACCTCCTTCCCGCAGCAACTCGTCGTGGACTACGTACACGTCACCACCAGCGACTCCTCCGGCGGCGGCACCGGCCACACCATCACCGGCATCGGCGGCAAGTGTGTCGACGTGACCGGCGCGAACAGCGCCAACGGCACGCCCGTCGAGCTCTACGACTGCAACGGCACCGCCGCCCAGCAGTGGACCTCCACCGGCGGCACCCTCCAGTCGCTCGGCAAGTGCCTGGACGTGACCGCGGCCGGCACCGCCGACGGCACACCCGTGCAGCTCTACGACTGCAACGGCAGCGCGGCCCAGCAGTGGGTGGTCAACAGCGCCCACGACATCGTCAACCCCGCGGCCGACAAGTGCCTGGACGCCACCGGGAACAGCTCCGCCAACGGCACCAGGCTGCAGATCTGGACCTGCACCGGTGCCGCCAACCAGAAGTGGACGTACACGGGCTGATGCGGAAGACCACCGGAATCCTCGCCGGCGCGGCGCTGGCCGCCGGCGCACTGGCCACCCTCGGCCCGGCCCAGAGCGCGTTCGCGGCCACCGGCGCCATCACCGGCTACGGCGGCAAGTGCGTGGACGTCGCCGCGGCGAGCTCGGCCAACGGCACCGCGGTGCAGCTCTACGACTGCAACGGCACCACCGCCCAGAGTTGGACCGTCGGCTCCGACAACTCCCTCCAGGCACTGGGCAAGTGCATGGACGTCACCGCCGCGGGCACCGCCGACGGCACCACGGTGCAGCTCTACGACTGCAACGGCACCGCCGCCCAGCAGTGGACGGCGAGCAACGGCGAACTCGTCAACGCCGGTTCCGGCAAGTGCCTGGATGCCACCGGCCCGAGCTCGGCCAACGGCACCAGACTGCAGATCTGGACCTGCGCCGGGTCCGCCAACCAGAAGTGGACGCTGCCCACCGGCGGCGGCACCACGCCACCACCCGCGAGCGGCGTCCAAGCGGTCGCCCCCTACCTCTACAACGGCTGGGGCAACCCGCCCGACCCGACCACGGTCATGAACGCCACCGGCGTGAAGTGGTTCACCCTCGCCTTCGTGCTCAGCAACGGCACCTGCAACCCCCAGTGGGACGGGAGCCGTTCGCTCACCGGCGGCGTCGACCAGAGCACCATCGACAAGGTGCGCGCGGCCGGCGGCGACGTCGTACCGTCCTTCGGCGGCTACAGCGGCAACAAGCTGGAGCAGTCCTGCACCAGCGCGAGCGCGCTCGCCGGGGCGTACCAGAAGGTGATCAGCGCCTACGGCCTGAAGGCCATCGACATCGACATCGAGGCCGACGCCTACAGCAACGGCACCGTCCAGCAGCGGGTGGTCGACGCCCTCAAGACCGTCAAGGCGAACAACCCGGGGCTGACCGTCTACGTCACCATCGGCACCGGCCAGTCGGGACCCGACACCGGTCTGATCAACAAGGCCGCCGCCTCCGGTCTCACCGTCGACGCATGGACCATCATGCCGTTCGACTTCGGCGGCGCCGGACAGAACATGGGCACCCTCACCGAGCAGGCCGCGGACGGGCTGAAGAACGCCCTGAAGAGCGCCTACGGCTACAGCGACGACGTGGCGTACCGGCACAGCGGCATCTCGTCGATGAACGGCATCACCGACAACAACGAGACCGTCACCCTGGACGACTTCCGGACCATCCTCGGCTACGCCCAGGCCCATCACCTGGCCCGGCTGACGTTCTGGTCCGCCAACCGTGACCGGCCGTGCGCCGGTTCCTATCCCAACGACGACACCTGCTCCGGAGTGTCCCAGCAGGCATGGGAATTCACCCGCATCCTCGCGCAGTACGCGGGGTGAGACGCCGCGTACCGGGCTCCGACGGCGGACGCCCGGTACGCGGCCCCGCTCCCTATTACTCCCCAGGTCGTAAGTGATTCTCCGTCAGCGAGCGGGTACGGCTGACGGCATCGGCGGACAACCGTGAGGAGACATGGCATGGGCGAGGTCATCGTGATCGAGCATCTGACACTCGACGGGGTGATGCAGGCCCCGGGGCATCCGGAGGAGGACCAGCGGGACGGCTTCCCGCACGGCGGCTGGGCGAACCGGCATCAGGACCCCGCCATGCAGGAGGTCATGGGCGGGTACATGTCGAGCGCCTGGTCCCTGCTGGCCGGACGGACGACCTACGACCGGTTCGCCGCCTACTGGCCCGGGCAGGCACCGAACCCGATGAGCGCGGCGCTCGACCGGGTCCGGAAGTACGTGGCCTCCACCACCCTCGGCGAGCCGCTCGCCTGGCAGAACTCCACCCTCCTCACCGGGGACGTCCCCGACGCCGTGCGCCGCCTGAAGGCCGAACTGCCCGAGAACCTGGTGGTCTTCGGCAGCGGCGTCCTGGTCCGCTCGCTCCTGCGACGCCGCCTGGTCGACACCCTTGTGCTCCTGATCCACCCGCTGGTGCTCGGCTCGGGCCGACGCCTCTTCCCGGAGGCCGGCGCCGGCCCGGCCCCGGACGTGTCCACCTTCCGGGTGGCCGGCACCGAGACGACCGGGACCGGGGTGATCATCGCCACGTACCGGCCTGCCTGAAGCCGGCCCGCTTGGAGCCGGCCCGCTTGGAGCCGAGCGGCCGGACCGGCGGTAGGTCCGGCCGTCTGCCTGCCCGTCTGCCCGGTCGTTCGACGCCAGCCTCGCCGGGTCCACCAAGGAACTGGCGGTGCAGGACGCGCGGCGTCCGGCAGATCCGAACCTGCCGCGTTGAGCGGCTACTTGGCGTCCGCGTAGCACTCGACCGCGTGGGTATCCAGCGGGAACGGGACGGGGGTGGGGCCGAACACCAGGTGGCGGGCCTCGTCGCCGGCCGCGGCGACCGCTGCTTCGACGGCGGGGGCGAGCCGGGTAGGGGTGTGGACGATGACCTCGTCGTGCTGGAAGAAGACCAGGCGCGGCTCGGGGCCGATCGCGGTCAGTCGGCGGCGGAGCGCGGCGAGCAGGGCCAGCGCCCAGTCCGAAGCGCTGGCCTGGATGACGAAGTTGCGGGTGAAACGCCCCCAGGAGCGGGCCGCCCGCTGGTCGAGCGCAGAGGCGTCACCCGGGTCGGCGGCGTCCGCGGCGTCACCACCGTCCGTGTCGATGAACCGACTTGCCGATGGCGTGGGCGAGGTGCGGCCGAGCTGGGAGCGTACGACGCCGCCCGCCTCGCCGGTGCGGGCGGCGGCCTCCACCAGGGCGAGCGCGGCGGGGAATCGGCGCCGCATCACCGCGAGGAGCTGCCCCGCCTCGCCACTGGTCTGCCCGTACATCGCCGCGAGCAGCGCGATCTTGGCGCGCGGCCGGTCACCGGCGAAGGCGTCGAGAGCGAGCGCCGCGTAGAGGTCACCGGCGGAGGCGGCCATGGCCAGCCCGGGGTCGCCGGACATCGCGGCCAGCACGCGCGGTTCGAGCTGGCCGGCGTCCGCCACCACCAGCCGGTGCCCGGGATCGGCGACCACCGCGCCCCGCAGCAGCCGGGGGATCTGGAGCGCGCCGCC
>NZ_JACEGK010000526.1:0-5637 GCF_056859195.1 Streptomyces sp. NH27 | reverse complement strand
CGTACCGGCTGCTCGGCTCCCTCGCCGACGCCGAGGACGTCGTGCAGGAGACGTACGCCCGCTGGTACGCGATGTCGCCGCAGCAGCAGGGGGCGATCGAGTCCACCGGCGGCTGGCTGACGAAGGTCGCCGGCCGGATCTGCCTGGACCTGCTCGGCTCCGCGCGGGCCCGGCGGGAGCGCTACGTCGGCGAGTGGATTCCGGAGCCGGTGCCCGACCGCACGGAGTGGATCAGCGGCTGGTCGGGCGGCGCCGACGTGGACCCGGCCGACCGGGTCACCCTCGACGAGTCGCTCACCATGGCGTTCCTCGTCGTACTCGAAGCGATGACCCCGGCCGAGCGCGTGGCGTTCGTCCTGCACGACGTCTTCCGGTACCCCTTCCCCGAAGTGGCCGAGATCGTCGGCCGTACCCCGGCGGCCTGCCGCCAGCTGGCCACGTCGGCCCGCCGCCGCGTCCGCGCGTCGCGGGTCCCGGCGACGCCGACCGCCCGACGCGCCCAGATCGTCCGGGAGTTCAAGGAGGCGTGGGAGGCCAAGGACGTCGAGGCCATGATCGGTCTGCTCGACCCCGAGGTCACGGCGATCGGCGACGGCGGTGGCGTCGTCGCGGCCCTGCTGCACCCCCTCCACGGCGGCGAACCGGTCGCGGAGTACTTCATCGGCCTCGTACGCCAGGCGGACGGCCTGACGATCCTGGAGCGCACGGTCAACGGCCGGCCCGGTCTGCTGCTCCGGTACGAGGGCGCCACCGTGGCGGTGCTGGCGATCGACGTAGCGGACGACCGGGTCAGGAACGTGTGGGCGGTCCGCAACCCTGCCAAGCTCCGCCCGTGGATGGGGAGTTGAGGTGGTCGCGGCGCGGCTTTGCGGCCGGGTGGGGACCGTGGCCGCGCCGCGTCAGGTGAGGCCGCCGGTCGCGCGGAGGTTCTGGCCGGTGAGCCAGCGGCCGTCCGGGCCGGCGAGGAAGGCCACCACGTCGGCGATATCGGCGGGTTGGCCGAGCCGGCCCAGCGGGGTGATCTTGACCACCGGGCCGAAGTCCGCGCCCGGGTTGGCCTCGCGCAGCAGATCGGTGTCCGTCGCGCCGGGCGACACCGTGTTGACGGTGATCCCGCGCGCCCCGAGTTCCCGCGCGCCCACGGCGGTCAGTTGCTCGATCGCGCCCTTGCTCGCGGCGTACGGCGCGCTGCCCGGCGCTGGACGCTGCGTGTTGAGCGTCGAGATGTTGACGACCCGCCCGCCGTCGCGCATGTGCCGTGCCGCGTAACGCATCGTCAGGAACGTGGACTTGGCGTTGACCGCCATCACCTGGTCGAAGATCGCCTCTTCGGTGTCGGCGAGCGGCGCCGGTGTGAAGCTCGTCGCGGCGTTGTTGACGAGGATGTCCAGGCCGCCCAGCCGGCCCACCGCATCGGCCATCAGCCGTTCCGCGCCGCCGGGTTCGCCCAGGTCGAGCTGCACGCCATGGGCCCGGCCACCCGCGTCCGCGACACCCCGCGCCACCTCCGCCGCGGCCGCCGCGTTGCGCGCGTACGTGAACACCACCTCGGCCCCGTCCCGGGCCAGCCGCTCCACGATCGCCCGGCCGATACCCCGCGACCCGCCGGTCACCACGGCAGCCTTGCCTGCGAGCACCCCCATGAGACTCTCCCCGTTCATCCACCCGGCACCGTCCGCCGGGCAGCCTACGCCCGCACCCGCCGCCGATGCGCGGCGCCCTGGTGCGGTTCCTCGGAGACTTCGGGCTGAGCTTCGGCGCCTTCGACTTCGCCGTGACCCCGGACGGTGCCTGGTGGTTTCTGGAGTGCAACCCCAACGGCCAATGGGCGTGGCTCGAAGACGCGGCCGGACTGCCGGTCACAACCGCAATCGCAGACCTGATGGAGAACGGAGCGAGCCGTCATGACTGAACCGCTGCCCTCGGAACACCTCCGCGCCGACCTCGCGCGGCACCTCACCAAGGCCGGCGCACTGCGCAGCCCCGAATGGGAAGCGGCCGTGTTGTCCGTGCCCCGCGAGGCGTTCCTCGCGCGCGGCTGGTTCGAGTACGAAGACGGCGGCTGGTACCGGCCCGCGTCCGGCGACTCTGCGGCCGGTCTCGCGCGGATCTACGAAGACGACACCCTCGTGACACAGGTGGCCGGGGGCGTCTTCCCCGACCAGGTCGAGGGGCGCATCGCGGCGGCCCCCTCGTCGTCGTCCACCCTGCCGGGTCTCGTCGTGCGGATGCTCGAAGAGCTGCGGGCGACCGAGGGGGCGCGCGTACTGGAGATCGGCACGGGCACGGGCTACGCAACCGCGCTGCTCTGCCATGTCGTCGGCGAGGACAACGTGACCACGGTCGAAGTCGACGGAGAGGTGTCCGCGCGCGCGGGACTGGCGCTCGCGGGCGCCGGCTACTGGCCTGCTCGCGTGGTCGGTGACGGCCTGGCGGGCTGCGAGGAGAGCGGCCCGTATGACCGGGTGATCGCGGCATGCGGCGTGCACACCGTGCCGGCCGACTGGCTCGCGCAGACCCGGCCCGGCGGTGAGGTCCTGGTCACGGTAGGCGGATGGATGCACGCATCCGAACTCGTACGGCTCACGGTCGCCGACGACGGCACGGCCGGCGGCCCGGTTCTCGGCGGGCAGGTCTCGTTCATGCTGGCCCGCCCACACCTTCCGCCCCCGTTCGGGATGCTGCCGAATCTCAGCGAGGGCGACGTAGTGCCCACGGAATTCGGCGCGGACATGCTCGACGACTGGACGGCCCGGTTCGTCGCGCAGTTCGCCGTGTCCCGCGCGCAGCGCCTCGCGCTCGAAAGGGACGGCCGGACCGAACACGTCGTGATCGACGTGGACGCCGAATCGTGGGCGTTCGTCTTCCGGGACGGGGCGCGGTGGATGGTCCGGCAAGGCGGTCCGGCGCGCCTGTGGGATCAGATCGCCGAACGCGTCACGCGGTGGCAGGCGGACGGGCGACCGCCTGCCGATGCGATGCGGCTGCACGTCGGCCCTGACGGTCAACGTCTCGCCTGGGCGTAACCGCGAGCCGGCGCCCGAAGACGGGGATCGCGGAGGTGCCCACCTGTAGGCCGGGCACCTCCCGCCCGACGATCGCGGCGAGTTGGGGCGAGTCGGCGCCGAAGGTCTGCCCGAACCAGGCGGACCGCAGCCCGGCCGCCGCGGTCTCCTCGGCGAGCCGTACGGTGGTGTCGATCTGGTTGCCGGCGTCGGTCGCGGCGAGTGTCACTCCCATGGTCATGTCGTGTCCAACGAGCCCTGTGCGGACGCGAATTACCGTTCTCCGCGACAGTCTCGTGTCGGCTGTATGGAGCTGTATGGAGCTGTGCGTACGGGCTGCCGTGGTCCCGGGGGGACGCCGCCCTCCATTTGCTGGTCGGTCTCAGCCGAACCGTCGGATCACGTCCCGTATCCGCGGCACGCAGTCGCCCCACGCGCCGAAGTGGGCGATCGTGCTGATGAGTTCACGCAGGTGCAGCAGCGGCATCCGATCCCGCCAGCCGTCCGCCGGCGGCAGGACCTCGTGGTAGGCGGCGAAGAAGGACTCCGGCGGCCGGCCGGTGCAGTACATCATGCTGAGCTCGGACTCCGCCCACATCCAGCACACCGCGGGGTCGATGAAGGCCGGGGCGCCGTCGGACGTGGCCACGACGTTGCCCTGGTACAGGTCACCGTGGTTGAGCACCGCGGGTCCGCCGGGCACCAGTTGGGGAAGGCGGTCGCAGATCCGCTCCAGGCCCGCCAGGTCGGCGGGGTCGAGCGTGGCGTACACCTTCGGTTCGCGGAGGTAGCGCAGCACTCGGTGCTCGGCGAAGAACTCGTGGCCGTCGTCGGTCCAGGCGTTCTGCTGGGGGAGGAGCCCCAGCCATCCGTCGGTGTGCCATCCGAAGCGGTCGCCGTGGTCGCCGTGGTCGCCGCGGACGGTGTGGAGGCGGGCGACGGCGCGGCCCGCCTCTGCCCAGAAGGCGTCCCCGTCAGCGGGCGCCGGCTCCAACGCCTCCAGCAGGAGATGGCGGGCGCTCACCTCGATCACCTGCGGGGTGCGCAGTCCGCCCTGCTCCCGCAGCGTCCGCAGGCCCGCCGCTTCCTGGGCGTACAGGTCAGGAGGGGCCTGTTCCGAGCTCTTGAGCACGACACAGGTGCCGTCGGCGAGCGTCAGCCGCCGTACATCGTTCACGGCCCCTCCGCTGAGCGGCTCGTCCGCGACGACCTCACCCGCGTAGGCACCCGGCAGGTCCTGCCACCGCTTCGCCATCTCGTCCCCCCGATTCCTCACACGCGCCCTCCGGCCGCCCACCGTTCCACGCCCCGGCCCTCCGCGGCCAGTGCCACCGCCGGACCGGCCTCGCCGCTCCGCGCGGTCAGGACGATCTCGCTGCGGGCGAACCGTACGCCGCGCGGGCCCCCTCCCGGGCCGGAACGGGCCTGTTGTTGAATCAGGTACGGGCCGCGGCCGACCCGAGGCGGGGCCCTGGTCCGGACGCGTCGGCACGAGGGTGGGAATCAGCAGGTGAGCTCGCAGCCGGTGTCGCTGAAAAGCCTGATACCGGCGGTGTTCCTGCCGGTACTGATCTTCGAGACCGGCATGGGCGCGCTCGCGCCCGTACTGGCGCTCAGCGGCCGGGCGCTCGGCGCGGGCGTCGGCACCGCGGGGCTCGTGCTCGCGCTGCTGGGGGTCGGGCAGATCCTCGGCGACGTGCCGGCCGGGGCGCTGGCGGCGCGGCTGGGCGACCGCAAGGCGATGCTCGTCGCCTCGGGCGTCACGGCGGTCACCCTGAGCGGGTGCGCGCTGGCCCGCAACGTCTGGCAGCTGGCGCTGGCGGTCACCGTCACCGGGGCGTCCAACGCCGTGATCATGCTGGCCCGGCAGTCCTATCTGACCGAGGCCGTGCCCCCGCACCTGCGGGCGCGGGCGCTGTCGACGCTCGGCGGCATGGGGCGAGTGGGGGCCTTCGTCGGGCCGTTCCTCGGCGCGGCCGTACTGACCGGCGGCCGTCCGGTGCACGACATCTACTGGCTGGCGCTGGCGTGCACGGCCGCCACCGTCGTGGTCCTGCTCACCGTGCCCGATGTCGTCGAGCCCGCGGCCCGCGGCGGCAAGAAGCCCGTGCCGGTGCGCGCGGTGCTGCGCGACCACCGGAAGGTCTTCCTCACCCTCGGCCTCGCGGTCCTCCTGGTCGGCTCGGTCCGGGCGACCCGGCAGACCGTGCTGCCGCTGTGGGCCGAACACCTGGGCCAGAGCGCGTCCTCCACCAGCGTCGTGTTCGGCATCGCCGGGCTGATCGACACGCTGACCTTCTACCCCTCGGGCCGGGTGATGGACCGCTGGGGCCGGCTGTGGATCGCGGTGCCGTCGATGCTGGTGCTCGGCGCCTCCCAGGCCGCCCTGCCGCTGACCCACACCCTCGCCGAACTGACCGTGGTGGCGATGCTCATGGGCTTCGGCAACGGGATCGGCAGCGGCATCCTGATGACCCTCGGCGCGGACGTCGCGCCGCCGGAGACCCGCTCGCAGTTCCTCGGCGTGTGGCGGCTGTGCGCGGACTCCGGCAGCGCCGGCGGGCCGCTGGTGGTGTCGGCGGCCGCCTCGCTCGGCAGTCTCGCGGCCGGCATCTCGGTCATGGGCGCGGTG
>NZ_JACEGK010000525.1:0-5662 GCF_056859195.1 Streptomyces sp. NH27 | reverse complement strand
CCTCGCCCCACCCGTCCGACCCTGGCTCGCCTGTACATACCCGGCTCGCGCAGCCTCGTACGCGGCTTTCGTACGTGCCCGGCGTGTCTGCGCGGCGCGGCGGCGTGATCATCGTTGACTCACTGAATGACCGAAACAAGTGCTTTTATCCGTTATTTCCTCGCAGGTGCCCTCGCGCTGACCGGACTGCTGCTCCCGGCGGTGCCCGCGGATGCCGCGGCCCCGTCCGACGTCGGCCGTAACTTCAGCGGGCACGCGTTCGACACCTGTCAGGCACCCGACCTCGCCACCATGAACGCATGGATCGCCCACTCCGACTACCGGGCGGCGGGGATCTACTTCGGCGGCCGGGCCCGGGCCTGCAAGTCGCAGACCCATCTGACCCCGGACTGGGTCCGGCAGACCACCAAGTCCGGGTGGAGCCTGTTGCCGATCTACGTCGGTTCGCAGAGCCCGTGCGTGACGGGCTCCAACAAGAACCCTTATCGGATCGACGCCGAGCAGCCCACATCCCAGGGCGCGAGCGAGGCCGAGGACGCGGTGCAGCAGGCGGGCGCCCTCGGGCTGAACCCGGGCAGCGCGCTCTACCTCGACATGGAGGCGTACGACATCGGGAACGCGTCGTGTGCGACGGCGACGTTGAAGTACATCCAGGCATGGGACAGGGGCGTGGCGGCGGCCGGCTACCTCCCCGGGTTCTACAGCAGCGCCGACTCGGGCATCAAGCACATGGCGAAGTCGCGGCTGGCAGGTCTGTCCGACCTGCCGCAGGTGCTCTGGTACGCGCGCTGGGGAGTGACTCCGACGCTGACCGACGAGCCGTCGCTCGGGTCCGACGCGTGGACCCCGCACGCGCGTATCCACCAGTACCACGGTGCCGTCACCGAGTCGCACGGCGGGAAGAAGCTGAGCATCGACCGCGACCTGGTGGACGCCCCGGTGGCCGTCGTCGGCTGAGCCGTACCGTCCAACGACGCATGACCCGGACCGCGACCATGACCCGGACCACGATGAGGCCGTGGTGGGGGCCACGACGGGGGCCAGGACGAGGGTCATGACCATGACCCGGACCCGGATCGGCACCCTGACCGCCCGGACCTGCCCGAACGTCCCGGCTCGGCCGGCATGCCGCACCCGCGTTCCGGCCCGACCCCTACTCCCGCGGGCCGATCCCCTGCGGGACGACCACCCCCGGCTACACCCCCGGGGGGTGGGGACAGCCCCCGGCCTACGACCTGAGAGTGATTCCGTGTCGGCACCTGCGGCCGATCCGCCGACCGTGTCCCGGCTCCTACCTTTGAGCCATGACCACGCCAGTGTGCACCAGCGCCAATACGACGCAGTTCACGGCCTACGTCCGGAGCAAGGGCCCGACGCTGCTGCGCACCGCGCGCTCCTTGACCCCCAACCCCTCCGACGCGGAAGACCTGCTGCAGACGGCCCTGACCAAGACCTACCTCGCCTGGGACCGGATCGATGACCACCGCGCGGTCGACGGCTACGTCCGCCGCACCCTGGTCAACACCCGCACCTCGCAGTGGCGCAAGCGCCGGGTCGACGAGTTCAGCACCGACGAGCTGCCGGAGCCGGCCACCATAGGGCCGGACCTCATCGAGCAGCAGGCTCAGCGCGACGCGCTGCTGCGTGCGATAGCGCGGCTCCCGCCGCGGCAGCGCGCCATGGTGGTGCTGCGGTACTACGAGGACATGAGCGAGGTGCAGACCGCGGAGGCGCTCGGCGTCTCGGTCGGCACCGTCAAGAGCGCGGTCTCCCGCGCCCTCGGCAAGCTCCGGGACGACCCCGAGCTGGAGTTGAGCGTCGCCTGACCGCACGCGGCGACGGCACGACGGCACGACCGTACGACGGCATAACCGTGTGACGGCGCGGCTACGTGACGTCGACGAAGCGGCGGTGCCGCTACAGCGGGGCGATGGCCCGGCGACGGCGTAGCGGAAGCACCGCGCGGGGTAGTGACATACCCCGCGGTATGGAAGCAGAATCGCGGGCAACCACCTCGGAGTCGCCCGGAGGCCCGTGTGCTCAGCACCATGCAGGACGTTCCGCTGACCGTCACCCGCATCCTCGTGCACGGCACGCTGGTACACGGCCGGTCCACGATCACCACCTGGACCGGCGGGGAGCAGCCGCAGCGCCGCACGTTCCGGGAGACCGGTATCCGCGCGGTCCAGCTGGCCAACGCGCTGCGCGACGAACTCGGCGTCGGCCGCGGCGACCCGATCGCCACTCTCATGTGGAACAACGCGGAACACATGGAGGCGTATCTCGCGATCCCCGCGATGGGCTCGGTGCTGCACACCCTCAACCTGCGGCTGCCCGCCGACCAGTTGTGCTGGATCATCGACCACGCCGCCGACCGGGTGATCCTCGTCAACGGCACCCTGCTGCCACTGCTCGCCCCGCTGCTGCCGCGCCTGGAGACCGTCGAGCACCTGGTCGTCGTCGGCACCGGCGACCTGTCGCTGCTGGAGGGCGTCCGCCCCGCCGTGCACGACTACGAGGAGCTGATCGCCGGCCGCCCGGCCAGGTACGACTGGCCGGAGCTGGACGAACGCGAGGCCGCGGCCATGTGTTACACCTCCGGGACCACCGGCGACCCCAAGGGCGTGGTCTTCTCCCACCGCTCGGTCTACCTGCACTCCCTCCAGGTCCTGTCCGCCGAGTCGATGGGCCTGACCAACCGCGACACCTCGCTGCCGGTCGTGCCGATGTTTCATGTCAACGCCTGGGGCCTGCCGCACGCCGCCTTCATGGCGGGGATCAACCTGCTGATGCCGGACCGTTTTCTGCAGCCAGGCCCGCTGGCCGAGATGATCGAGAGTGAGCGGCCCACCCACGCGGCCGCGGTGCCGACCATCTGGCAGGGCCTGCTCGCCGAACTGACCGCCAAGCCGCGCGACATCGGTTCGCTGAAGCAGGTCACCATCGGCGGATCGGCCTGCCCGCCCGCGCTGATGAAGGCGTTCGACGAGCAGTTGGGGGTGCGGCTGGTCCAGGCGTGGGGCATGACCGAGACGTCCCCGCTCGGCACCATCGCCCACCCGCCGGGCGGCGTCACTCCGGAGGAGGAGTGGGAGTACCGCATCACGCAGGGCCGGTTCCCCGCCTCCGTCGAGGCCCGGCTGATCGGCCCGGACGGCTCGGTGATGCCGTGGGACGGGCAGTCCGCGGGCGAGTTGGAGGTGCGCGGCCCGTGGATCGCCGCCGCGTACTACGGCGGCGCCGGCGCGGACCCGCTGCGCCCGGAGGACAAGTTCAGCCCGGACGGCTGGCTGCGCACCGGCGATGTCGGGGTGATCTCAGACGACGGCTTCCTCACCCTCACCGACCGTGCGAAGGACGTCATCAAGTCCGGCGGCGAGTGGATCTCCTCGGTCGACCTGGAGAACCGCCTCATGGCCCACCCCGACGTCACCGAGGCGGCCGTGGTCGCCGTCCCCGACGAGCACTGGGGCGAACGCCCGCTCGCCACCGTCGTGTTGCGCGAGGGCGCCACCGCCGACTACGCCGAACTGCACGCCTTCCTCGCCGACCGGATCGCCCACTGGCAGGTGCCCGAGCGGTGGGCGATCGTGCCGGCCGTACCGAAGACGAGCGTCGGCAAGTTCGACAAGAAGGTCATCCGGAAGTCCTACGCAGAAGGCGAGTTGGACGTCACCCGCCTCTAGCACCACCGTGACGGCGGGACCGTTCCGACCCAACGGTACGGTCCCGGGCCGTCGTTACGCTGCGGCGTCGCGGTTACGGTGCGGCGCCGCGGTACGGTGCGGGGCCGTCGTTACGGTGCGGGGCACCCCGCGGCCTGGTACCCACCCGCCGTCACGCCTTCGCCTCGGTGCCGATCCGCGGGAACAGCGGGCGGGCCGGGGGCAGTGCTCCGTCGACCGGTGTGACCTGTGCCGCGATCCGGGCCGCCGCCCCCGGCAGGAACGGCTCGGCCGCCACCGCCAGTGCCACGCACCCGCGGTGCAGCGCGGCCAGGACCGCGTCGAGCCGTGCGCCCGCCGCCGTGTCGCCGCCGCGTTCGGCCTTCGCCAACTCCCAGGGACGGGTGGCCTCCACCGCCCGGTTCGCCTCCTCCACGATCGACCGGACCGCCGCGCCGGCCCGCCGGAAGTCGAACGCCTCGAGCGCCGCGTCGATCCGCCCGGCCGCCGCCGCGCACGCGTCGGCCAGTTCCCGCGTGCCGGTGGGCTGCCCGGTCAACTCCGGTACCCGGCCGCCGCGGTAGGAGTGCACCATGGTGACGATCCGGTTCACCACGTTTCCCAGGCCGCCCGCGAGGTCGCCGTCCGCCCGGGCCACCAGGCGGTCCCGGGTGTAGTCCGCGTCCCCGATCCGGGGTACGTCGCGCAGCAACCACCACCGCACCGCGTCGGTGCCGACCTCCGCCGCCAGCTCAGCCGGGTCCACGGCGCTGCCCGCGGACTTGCTGATCTTGCGGCCGTCGACGGTCAGGTAGTCGTGCACCAGGACATCCGTCGGCAGCGGCAGCCCGGCCGACAGCAGCATCGCGGGCCAGTACACGGCGTGGAAGCGAAGGACGCCCTTCCCCACGAGGTGCACCCGCCGCAGCCCGTCACCCGCGGCCGTATCCACGTCCGTAACCGCGCCCGTGCCCGTGCCCTCCTTCGGACCCCACCACCGTTCGAAGTCCGCTGAACCGGTGCCGTATCCGAGGCTCGTGACGTAGTTGCCGAGCGCGTCCCACCAGACGTAGACGACCTGGTCGGGGTCGCCGGGTACCGGGATGCCCCAGCCGCGGGCGCGGCGCTGCGAGCGGGAGACGGAGAAGTCGTGCAGCCCGGAGTCGATCAGGGCCAGCACCTCGTTGCGGCGCGCGGCGGGCTCGATCCGCAGGAAGCCGCCGGTGATCAGTTCGCGCAGCCGGTCGCCGTAGCGGGACAGCCGGAAGAACCAGTTCTCCTCGGCGACGAGTTGCGGCCGGGTCAGGTGCTCGGGACACCGGCCGTCCTCGGTGAGTTCGTCCGGTGTGTAGAACTGCTCGCAGCCGACGCAGTACAGCCCCTCGTAGTGCTTGCGGTACAGGTCGCCGGTCGCGGCGACGCGCTCCCACAGCCGTTCGACGCCGACCCGGTGCCGGGGGTCGCTGCTGGTGCGGATGAAGTCGTCGAAGGAGAGCGCGAGGGGCTCGCGCAGGTCGGCGAAGGCGGCCGCGTTGCGATCCACCAGTTCCTGTACGGGGACGCCCTCGGCCTCGGCGGCGAGTACGTTCTTCAGCGAGTTGTCGTCGGTGCCGGTCAGGAAGCGGACGTCCCGGCCGGCCTGGCGGGCGCGCCTGGCCAGCACGTCGGCCTGCACCAGTTCCAGCGCGAAGCCGAGGTGCGGACGGGCGTTGACGTAAGGGATCGTGGTCGTGACGTAGAAGCGCGACATCGGAACCTCCTGTGATCAGGGAGGCGGGGCCCGACCCGCGACACGCGAACGAGGCCCCGACTCGGGGCCTCGGATGCGTCACACGTTCGCGTCAGCGGCCCCTGCGGGGCATCATCGCGAAGGCGTGTGCGGTCATGGGCCGACCCTAGCAAGACCGCCCGGGCCGCTCCCAACGGATTACCGCCCGCGGGTATTCCGCGCCCGGCCTGCACCTGGCCCGCGCGCCCGACCCGTACCTGGCCCGTGC
>NZ_JACEGK010000524.1:0-5666 GCF_056859195.1 Streptomyces sp. NH27 | reverse complement strand
GTGCCGGGGTCGTACGGCGCTGCGCCGCGAACGCCAGCCCGCCGCCGACGACGAGCGCCCCCGCCAGTACCGTGCCCGAGGCCGGGTGCAGCCGGGTCGCCGACAGCACCGCGAGGGCGGGGCCGAGGAGGAACGCGGCATCGCTGCTGATCGTTTCGAGCGCGAAGGCCGCGGGGAGTTCTGGCCTGCCGTGCAGCAGCGCCGACCAGCGGGCCGCCGAGAGCGCGCCGACCTGCGGGATGGTCGCGCCGGCGGCGAGGCCGGCCGCCATCAGCGACGCCGTGGGCGCCCCCGCCAAGGCCAGCGTGACCAGGGCGGCGAGCGCACCGGCGTGCGCGCACAGGAGGGGGACCAGGACGCGCGGCTGCCCGAGCCGGTCCATGAGGCGGGCCGTCTGCGGGCCCACCAGGGTCTCCGCCACGGCGTACGCGCCGGTGACCAGGCCGGCCACCCCGAACGACCCGGTCTCGCCGTGGATCAGCCAGACGATGCCGAGGCCGGCCATGGCCACGCCGACCCGGGCGGGGGCGGCGGCCAGGAAGAAGGCCGACGCGCCGGGGGTCCGCAGGGCGGAACGGTAGGGGGCCGCTCCCGTCCGAGCCGCCACGGGAGTTCGGGCCCCCCGCGCGGTGCGGCGGAGTCCGGGCGCGGCACGCCCCAACTCCCCTGCGGTGGAGCGGGATTCGGGTGCGATACGACGGAACCAGTGCCGTGGTGTCACGGCGAACCTTCCGCTGCGCGGTGGGGCGGTCCGGGGGGAGGCGCCCTTTCGCGGGCTCCGCCCTCCCACCACCAGGAGTCGTCCATGGTGACGCGGGCGGGGGCGGAATCGAAGTCCGCGCCCGCCTCCGCGTCGGCTCCATCGCCGGCAGAAACGTCGAGTAGTGAGGTCGGGAAGCAAGACCCGCGGTCGACGTCCGGTTCAGGTCCGACGTGCGGATCGAGCAGGAGTCGACACTAGCGGTGCCGCCGGGCGGAGAGAAGCCCGTTCCCCTCGCTCGGAGATCCCCCAATGATCACTTCCCGAAGACAGGTGGACACTTTCCGTCAGCACTTGGCACACTGGGCCCCACCCGTCACACGGCTCCGACACGTGACGGCACGTGACACATACGGCCCGGGGGGGGACGCATGGGAAAACCGCAGGGTGACGGCGATGACTTCAGCGGCATAGATCCGCAGCATCTGTGGGAGTTGATCGGCTCGATCAAGTCGCACGCGACCGTCGACGGCAGCAGGTCCGCGCAGGCGGCCGTCAACGACTGGCGGTCGAAAGCGAACAGCATCGGACTCCTGACCACCGAACCGGCAAACTGGACACCCACTTCGCCTGGGCACGGGACCAGATACCGATGCTGACGCGACGGCACAGCCTGGCCGCCGACCAGGCGAAGGAGGAGAAGGACTTCGGCGTATCGGGCATGGTGCCCAACGGCGCCGCGTCGCTCGGCAATTACCCGACACAAGCCGCGGCGAAGAAGGCAGCCCAGGCCGACGCGAAGAAGTACAAGGACGGCAAGATGTCGGCCAAGGACTACTACGCGAAGCTCCAAGAGAACCAGTTCGACCCGGACTACAGCTTGGCGGCGGTCAACGCGCTCGGCGAGACGAAGCTGTTCGAGCTCGAACAGGAAACGTCCTACGTCAACCCGGACGATCCCGACCAGCCGCGGTCGGCGCTGGCCAACACCGTCGCCACCGCCATGCGCGGCGGCGCCACCTTCAAGGACCCGGCCGGCCACGAGGACATCGCGCTGCTTTCCCCGCTCGTGCCGGACGCGCCCTTCCCGAAGAACGTGCTGCTCGATCTGGCCGACCAGTCCCGCGCGGTCGGCAACTTCCCGTACGCCGACAACGTATGGAAGGGCTTGGGGTATGACCCCGCCGCCTCGACCGAGTTCCTCCACGACCACCCGGATCTGCTCGGCAAGTCGATCACCACGTCCGAGACCGGCCGGGGCGGTATCCCGTCCAACCAGGTCGCATCCTTCGCGACCGTCATCGCCGCCGGGACCCAGGGCAGCGCCGGCTCCGACCCCGCCCCCGTCGACGACTACGGCCCCGGCCATGTCTCCGTCTCGGCGGACGAGTGGAAGGGGTTCATCGACGAGTCCATGCGGGACCCGCACTCTGCGGCGTATCTGATGGCCCTCGCCGACCAGCGCAGCCAGGACCTCGCCATGAGCAATCGCAGCAACGCCGAGAGCCAGCATGCGTCGGGAGTACTGGCCCAGTTCTTCAACCAGCAGGCGGTGACGGTCTACCAGCAGATGGGCGCGGACAAGTCCGCCAACGGCAAGCAGTGGCAGACCTCCGTAAGCACCTGGCTCAACAGTGCGGAACTCAATGCGGTCAACATCGCGTTCGACCCGTCGGCGGTAGCCGTGCCGCTGACGAAGGCTGTTCTCACCCAGACCGCGAACTATTTCACCCACTCGATCGTTCCGGCCGGCAACGGTGGAAAGGCTCCCGTGCCGGAGCTGATCACATGGCAGGGTCAGTGGCAGCATTGCGCCGCAGAGGCATACGCCGATGACTCGACGGTAGGCGATCCCAAGAAGTACGCCGACCTGTACAGCAGTGGCAAGCCCTTCCTCGACGACGGCGGAAACCTCGTTCCGGACGCGTCCATCGAGCAACGGCAGGCATACAACGCATGGTTGAAGGACCCGGAGACGGCCAAGAAGACGGACACGTACTTCCTCCAACGGAACGGGGATGGCGTCGGCGATTCGAAGGGTGGGCTGTGATAAGGCGTCGGGCAACAGCGGCCGCGCTCGGCGGGCTGCTGCTGACCCTGGTGACCGCGTGCGGCGGCAGTGCACCGAGCGCCATCAGCCTCGCGGACAAGCAACGGCGGCCGGTGGCGCGGGAGTACTGGAAGATCTACCAGGCCGTTCACGGCGCCACGGGCAACTACGACGACACCACCGGGCGCTTCAACTACTGCGCGGGCAGCAAGAGCGGGCTGCGCTACGAGGTCATCTACTACGCGTTCGGGCTCACCGCGAAGGAGCCGCACTCACAGATCAACGCCGCGCTCATGGCCCGGCTCAAGACGATCGGCTGGAACCTCTCCCCCTCCGACTCCCTCCACTACTCGGCGACACATGGGGACCTCACCCTGCAGACGTTCTGGCCGTCCAGCGAACCGAAGAACGCCCAATGGGTGGTCACGCTCGTCGTCCATGGCGGCTGCGTCGACTACGGGAAGAACACCGCCAGCGTCCTCAAAGTGGTGGACGAATACCCCAAGAAGGACGCCGCCTCCTCCCCCGTCCCCACCGGGCTGGACACGCGGACGCCCTGACGGGGAGGGGGAGTTGAGGGAGGTGAAGGGGTCAGGTGGTGGTGAGGAGTTGGAGGGTGTCGATCACGCGGTTGGAGAAGCCCCACTCGTTGTCGTACCAGGCGACGACCTTGATATGGCGGCCGTCGACGCGGGTGAGGGCGGAGTCGAAGATCGCGGAGGCGGGGTTGCCGGTGATGTCGGAGGAGACGAGCGCGTCGTCGGAGTACTCCAGGACGCCGGCGAGCGGGCCCTGCGCCGCGGTGCGGTAGGCCGCCAGGACGTCCTCGCGGGTCACGTCGCGGGCGACGGTCGTGTTGAGCTCGACGATCGAGCCGACCGGGACCGGCACGCGGATCGAGTCGCCGGAGAGCTTGCCGTCGAGGTCCGGGAGGACCAGACCGATCGCCTTGGCGGCGCCGGTGGTGGTCGGCACGATGTTGACGGCGGCGGCACGGGCCCGGCGGGGGTCGCGGTGCGGGCCGTCCTGGAGGTTCTGCTCCTGCGTGTAGGCGTGCACCGTGGTCATGAAGCCGTGCTCGATAACGGCGAGTTGGTGCAGTACGGCGGCGAGCGGCGCGAGCGCGTTGGTCGTGCAGGAGGCGTTCGAGACGATCGTGTGCAGGGCCGGGTCGTACGCCTCGGTGTTGACACCGAACGCGAGGGTCACGTCGGCGCCGTCGGCCGGCGCGCTGACCAGCACCTTCCGGGCGCCCGCGTCGAGGTGGGCGCCGGCGGCCTTGGCGGAGGTGAAGCGGCCGGTCGACTCCAGCACGATGTCGACGCCGAGTTCGGCCCACGGCAGCCGCGCCGGCTCGCGCTCGGCCAGCACCTTGATACGGCGGCCGTCCACGACGAGGACGTCGCCGTCGACGCTCACCGGACGGCCGAGCCGACCGGAGGTGGAGTCGAAGGCGATCAGACGGGCGAGGGCGGCCGGCTCCGTAAGGTCATTGACGGCCACGACCTCCAGGTCGCTGTCGCGTTCGAGCAGCGCGCGCAGCACGTTGCGTCCGATGCGGCCGAATCCGTTGATGGCGATGCGGGTCATGAGTGGTGTCCCCAGTTCCTGAAGTCTCTTCGCGTTCGCCACCCAGGTTCGCGCACGGTGACGGCGGATGGCGGCGGCCTGAGCGCCACGGTTCGCAAGGATCGCGCCACGCGCGCGCCGCAGGCGTCCCACACCCGGGCCACACCCGGGCCGGACCCGCGCCACCCCCGGGCCACGCCCCCGCAGGAGCCGCGCCTGACCCGCGCCACGCGCGCCCCTGACCCCGCTACTCGCCCCGCGTGAACGTGCGCCGGTACTCGCTCGGCGTGGTCCCCAGCGTGCGCTGGAAGTGCATCCGCAGGTTCGACCCGGTGCCCAGGCCCACGTCCACCGCGATCTGCTCGACGCTCCGCTCGGACCGTTCCAGCAGTTCGCGGGCCACATCCACCCGGGCGCGCATCACCCACTGCATCGGCGTGTACCCGGTGTCCTCGGTGAAGCGGCGCGAGAACGTACGGGGCGACACCGCCGCGTGCCGGGCCAGCACGTCGAGGGTGAGCGGCTCGCCGAGCCGGTGCAGCGCCCACTCGCGGGTGGCGGCGAACCGCTCGCCCAGCGGCTCGGGCACGCTGCGCGGCACGTACTGCGCCTGGCCGCCGCTGCGGTACGGGGCCGCCACCAGGCGCCGCGCCGCGTGGTTCGACGCGGCCACCCCCAGGTCGCGGCGCAGCACATGCAGGCACAGGTCGATTCCCGAGGCGGCGCCGGCCGACGTCAGCACGCTGCCCTCGTCCACGAACAGGACGTTCTCGTCGACCCGGACCAGCGGATGCTTCGCCGCGAGCGCCCGCGTGTAGTGCCAGTGGGTGGTGGCCCGCTTCCCGTCCAGCAGGCCGGTGGCGGCCAGCGCGAACGCACCGGTCGAGATCGCGGCGAGCCGCGCGCCCCGCTCGTGGGCCGAGATCAGCGCGTCGACCACGGCCGGCGGCGGGTCCTCCCGGTCGGGGAACCGGTAGCCGGGGATGAAGACGATCTCGGCCCAGCCGAGCGCGTCCAGACCGTCGGCCACGTGATACGACAACCCGTCGCCGCCCGCGACCAGCCCCGGCGCCGCGCCGCACACCCGCACCTCGTACGGCATGCTCGCGCGGGTCGAGAAGACCTGTGCGGGAATCCCGACGTCGAGCGGCTTGGCCCCTTCGAGCACGAGGACGGCGACGCGATGCAGGTCGGAGGCGGGCACGGGCACCAGCGTAAGCGGGGCCGCCGCGTCGACGTCCGACCTGCATCGCGTCGCGCCGAGCCGTATCGAACGGAGCCCGGCCTCCCGCCACGAACGGGCGGCCTGCGCCGCGATTCGCCGGAGTGCCGGGGCAGGTCGGGTAC
>NZ_JACEGK010000523.1:0-5730 GCF_056859195.1 Streptomyces sp. NH27 | reverse complement strand
TTGCCGTCGTAGGCGGTGATGAGGAGGAGGTTGTCGGCGATGGCGGGGGTGCCGTCGACGGGGGCGCCGATGTCGATGCCGGCGCGCTTGGTGCCCGTGGTCTTGTCGAAGGCGTAGAGGCGGCCGTCCATGGAGCCGATCCACACCAGGTCGCCGGCGATGGTGGGGGAGGAGACGATGGCGGCGCCGGTCAGCACGCTCCACTTCTGGGTGCCGTCGGCCTTGTCGACCGCGGTGACCCGGCCGTCGGGGAACCCGACATGGACCGTGTCGCCGTCGACGGCCGGGGCGGAGCCCATCTGGGCGGCCTCGTGCACGGAGGGGCCGGTGGAGGTGAAGCGCCACTTCTCGGCGGCGGTGGTGGCGTCCCGGGCGACGAGGATGTTGCCGAAGGCACCGGCGTACCGGCCCGCGACGCCGCCCTCCATTTGCCGGTCGGTCTAGGGGGAGTGCCCGCAGGAGGCATCCCGAAAGGCTTGGAACGCGATGCGGTTCACTTCTGAGACGTCGGTCGACGGCGTCGTCGAACGGTTTTTTGAGCTCGGTGAGATTCCCGGTGTGCTGTGAACACCGGAAGGCGCCGCGGGTACGCGGTCGTTGGTCGTGATGGGACATGGCGGCGGGCGGCACAAGAAGGACCCCGAGATCGTGGAGCGTGCGCGGCGTTTCGTGGCGGATTGCGGGTTCGCGGTGGTGGCGGTGGACGTGCCCGCGCATGGGGACCGCCCGAAGGATGAGGAGTACCACCGGATCGCGACCGAGAACCGGGCGCGCGTGGCGGCCGGCGCGGAACTGGCGCCGTTGATCGCCGGTTTCCAGGCACTCGTGGCCCGCCGGACGGTCCCGGAGTGGCGGGCGGTGCTGGACGCGGTCCAGCAGGTCGAGCAGGTCGGCGCCGGGCCGGTGGGCTATTGGGGCGTGTCGTTGGGGTGCGGGCTCGGCGTACCGTTCGTCGCCGCCGAACCCCGGTTCCGCGCGGCGGTGTTGGGAACGGGCGGGGCGGCGGCATCGGCGCAGGTCGCGGCGCGGATCACCGTACCGGTGGAGTTCCTGGTGCAGTGGGACGACGAACGGGTGCCGCGGGACCAGAGCTTGGCGTTGTACGACGCGCTGGGCTCGGCCGAGAAGACGCTGCACGCCAACCCCGGCCGGCATGCGGACATCCCGGCGTTCGAAAGTGCGGTGCGGTTCTTCGCCCGGCACCTGGGCGGACCCGGCCGGCCGTAGCCCCCGCCGCCCCGCCGGCCCGTCGCGCCGGCTCGCCCAACATGCGGCGGGGCGGTGGACCGGCGGGTCACGGTGCCGCGCCGCCCGGGTCCGTATCCGTTGTCGGTGCCGATGCTCACCACGGTCGACGGGTCGCCCGGCTGCGCGGTGCGGTCGAACGCGATGTGCGCGAGGCCGCGTTCGACCACCGGGCGCAGATGGTCGAGCGAGGGCAGCGAGGAGCACAGCGCCACCCCGCCGATGCCGTCGTCCCACAACTCCTCGACGTAGCCGGCGCGTCTGGTGACCGCGACCCCCGCACCCGCGAACGGGCCGGCCTGATGGTGCGGTTGGGCCGACGGTGTGGGAGCCGACGCCTCAGCTGGACTGACGATGCGTCAACTGACCTTCACCATAAGGATCTTGTCGTCGCCGGGCTTCGGGCTGATCCGGCCGTCCGTGTTGCTGGTGGTCACCAGCAGCCCGCCGTTGTAGGCGAGTACGGTGCGCAGCCGGCCGTAGGTGGAGACCAGCTTGCTCTGCGGCGCGGCGACCAGCTTGGTGCCGTTCAGGGGGATACGCCAGAGCCGCTCGCCCTTCAGGGCCGCCATCCAGATGCAGCCGTCGGCCCAGGCGATGCCGCTGGGGGAGTCCTGCTCGGTGCTGAACTGGGCGACGGGCGAGGTGTATCCGGGGTGATTGGTCCTGCCCTGGGTGGCGGGCCAGCCGTAGTTGTGGCCGGCCCGGATCAGGTTCAGCTCGTCGGCCTTCTTGTCGCCGAGTTCGGAGGCCCACAGGTTCCCGGACGGGTCCCAGGCCAGGCCCTGCACGTTCCGGTGGCCGATGGTGTAGACGACGGAGTGGCCGAACGGATTGCCCGGCGCCGGCTTGCCGTCCGGCGTCATCCGCAGGATCTTGCCGCCCAGCGAGGACTTGTTCTGCGGCAGCGCGGTGTTCTCGGCGTCGCCGGTGCCCGCGTAGAGCATGCCGTCCGGGCCGAAGGCGATCCGGCCGCCGTTGTGGTGGATGTTGCGCGGGATGCCCTTGAGGATGACGTCGAGCTTGCCGAGTTGGTGGCCGGCGGTCGCGGAGGGGGTGTAGGTCAGCTTCGCGATGCGGTTGTCGGTCGCCGTGGAGAAGTAGATGTAGATCAACTGGTTCGAGCCGAAGTCCGGGGAGAGCGCCAGCCCCAGCAGGCCGGTCTCGCCCGCGGAACTCTTGGTGGAGACCACCCCGGGAATCGTGCCGGCGACGGTGCGCTTGCCGGTGCCGGCCGCGATCCGCTGGATCACGCCGGTGTCACGCGAGTTCACCAGCAGGTCGCCGCCGGGCAGTTCGGCCATGCCCCACGGCACGTCCAGGTTCTTGGCGACGGTGCGGGTGACCGTCGCCGACCCGGCGGCCGCCCCGGCGGTCGCTGTCGCCGTCGGGGTCGCGGGTGCCGAAGCGGGCGCCGAACCCGCCGAACCGGTCGCGGCCGACGCGCTCGCCGACGTGCCCGCCGACGGCGAGGATGCGGCGCCGTCCGAGCCCGACGTGCAGCCCGCGAGCAGCAGGGCCGCCACCGCGGCGGCGCCCACCGCGCTGCCCCGCCCGCGCCGGGCCGCGGCCTGCGGCCGCCGTTGCGGGAGGAAGTGCTCCGGGTACTCCGTCCGTGTCCTGCGCCTTGCCGTCATCCGACGGTCGCCCTTCTCGTACCCGGTGCCGTGCGCCGGTGTGCCGTGTGCCGACCGGGCCCGGTGCGGGCCCTCGGGCCACTCCTACCCCATGCCCGGGCGCACCGCGACCGACGCCGGCCGGCAGCGCCCGAACGGCCCCAGCAGTTCCCTCCCGGGGCATCACGACGCCTCCCGGGCTCGCCGCGGGCGGGCACCGCCGATCCGTGCGCAGGGGCCGGGGCCCGGATCGCAGTTCGGGTCTGGGCCCGAGCCCGAGCCCGGCTTCGGCTTCGGGTTCGGCTTTGGGTTCGGTTCGGCTTCGGGTCAGGCCGTCGTATCGGCCGATGATCGGACCGCCAGCGCCACGCACAGCACGGCCAGGGGCAACTCCGCGCCGAACGCCATCGCCACGGCCGAGACCCGGTCCGCGACCGTGACCGCGGTCGTCGTGTCGAACCAGGCGTCGACGGTCAGCAGCGTCGCGGTGGCGACGGCCGTCAGCGCGTGCGCGCGGTGGCCGGGCAGGGCCAGTATGCCCGTGGCGACCAGGCCCACCGCCTCCAAGGAGTCCAGGCCGATCCAGGCCGTACGCCAGTGCGCGGCGGTCGCGGAGCCGGGTAGGCAGCCGGCCAGCACCACCAGCCACGGCAGCAGGGCGAGCCCGCAGCCGATCAGCAGGCGCGCCGCGTGCCGCCGGGCCGGCCGGGCGGTCGACTCGCCTTCCTGGAAAGAGAGTTGACTGACGGTCAGCGTGCTCATCGGATCGGTCCCCTCGTGTTCGCCGTTCTCCCTCACGTCCTCCAGCCTCGACGCCCGAGCGCCTACCGTCAGTAGCGAGGAGGTCCGCTCCCGGGGTGGCACTGGCTATACCCCGAGCCTGGTGCTCTCGCCATGGCCGACCGCTGACCTGGTCTTCTACTGTCTTCCCATGCTCTCGACCAGCCGCCTGAGACGACTGATCCTCGCGCCGTTCCGCGGCGCCGGACGATCGGTGTCGCACCTCACCGCGGGGGCGCTGATCCAGCTCGGCGTCCTGCTCGTGATGGCCCTGCCGTGGATCGTCCTCGTCCCGGTCGCGCTCTGGGCCGTCGCCCTCGCGGTCCTCGTCCCGCTCGCGGTGATCGTGCTCGCCGGACCCCTGCTCACGCAGGTGCAGTACAGCCGCTTCCACGCCCGGCTCGGCGTGGCCATCCCCTCGCCCCACGCGGGGCGACGGCCGCGCCCACGGGCTTGGCTGCGGTCTCCGGCTGGGCACCGCCAGCTCAGATACCACCTGGTGGACGGACCGCTGCTCGGCCTCGGCGGGGCCTTCGCCCTCCTGGCCTGGGCCGTGGGCCTCACGGCCACCTCGGTCTACCTGTGGATCTGGCTGGTCCCGCTGGACTGGCGGATCGACCACCGCGGCTACACCACCTGGGCGGCGTTCGTCACCGCGGGCGGCATCGCGCTGGTGTACGCCGCGTCCCGGCTGTCCGGCACCCTCGCCCGGCTCGACACCCGCATCGCCACGGTACGGCTCGGGCCCAGCCGCGAGGAGCAACTGGCCCGCCGGGTGGCGGACCTGGCCGTGAGCCGCGCCGGTCTGGTGGACGCGGTCGACGCCGAACGGCGGCGTATCGAGCGGGACCTGCACGACGGGGCCCAGCAGCGGCTGGTCTCCATGGCGGTCAACCTCGGCCTCGCCAAGGCCACACTCGGCGACCTGCCGCCGGACGCCCGCCGGGCGATCGACGAGGCGCACCGGGAGGCGAAGGAAGCGATCGAGGAGCTGAGCGGTCTGGTGCGGGGACTGCACCCGGCCGTGCTGGAGGACCGCGGCCTGGACGCCGCGCTGTCCGGCATCGCGGCCCGGGTGCCCCTGCCGGTCCGGGTGAAGGTGGACCTGCCGGCCCGCCCGTCGCCCACGATCGAGGCGGTCGCCTACTTCGTCGTCTCCGAGGCGCTGACGAACGTGGTCAAGCACGCGAACGCGTCGAAGGCCGAAGTGACCGTCGAGCACTCGGGGAAGAGCCTGCGGGCCGTCATCCGCGACGACGGAGTGGGAGGAGCGCGGCTCGCGGACGGCACCGGCCTGGCCGGGCTGGCGCGACGCGCCGCCTCAGTCGATGGCACGCTGTCGGTCGACAGCCCCGCCGGGGGCCCGACCCTCGTCACCGTGGAGCTGCCGTGCGTGCTGTGATCGCCGAGGATTCCGTGCTGCTCAGGATCGGTGTGGTCAAGGTCCTGGAGATGGCCGGATTCGAGGTGTCCGCCGAAGTCGGAGACGGCGAGGCGCTGTTGGCGGCGGTGGAAGAGCACCGGCCGGACATCGCGGTGGTCGACGTCCGGATGCCGCCCGGCTTCACCGACGAAGGGGTGCGGGCCGCGCTCGTCATCCGGCAACAGTGGCCGGACACCGCGGTCCTGCTGCTGTCGCAGTACGTGGAGGAGCGATACGCGGCCGACCTGCTGGCCGCCAACACCTCGGGGATCGGCTACCTGCTCAAGCAACGGGTCGCGGACGTCGAGGAGTTCGCCGACGCGCTGCGCCGGGTGGCGGCCGGCGGCACCGCGCTGGACCCGCAGGTGGTATCCCAACTGCTGGTGCGCCGCCACAGCGATCCGCTGGACCGCCTCACCCCGCGGGAGCGCGAGGTCCTCGAACTGATCGCGGGCGGCCGGTCGAACGCCGCCATCGCCGAGCAACTCGTGGTCAGCGAGAGCGCGGTGGCCAAGCACATCAACAGCATCTTCGCCAAGCTCGACCTGCCGAAGGCGGAGGCCGACCACCGCCGGGTCCTCGCCGTCCTGCGGTTCCTGCGCGTGGCGTGAGTCGTTGCCGGGCGGCATCAGGAGCCCGGGCCCGGCGGCGGGTGGGCCGCCGGCT
>NZ_JACEGK010000522.1:0-5739 GCF_056859195.1 Streptomyces sp. NH27 | reverse complement strand
CCGGGGCACGGGATGTGATGACCGCATCATCCGACGTGAACCGGCCGTTCGGCGTGCGGAAGCGCCCGCACAACCGCCTTCCGCCTCCGGTCCGCTCCTCCACTCCGACACGCGGTGGTTCCGCGCTGGGAAACAGTCGTCCGCCCCGCCGGCGGTTGCTTCACTGAGTTCATGGACCTGAACACCGTGGTGGAGATCCGGGACGCCCGGCACGCCTCCCCGTGGCAGCCTGGCGACGCCTGGCTCGGCGGCGGGACCCACCTGTTCTCCGAACCGCAGCCGCACCTGCGCCGGCTGCACGACCTGAGCCGTATCGGCTGGGAGCCGCTGCGGCACCTGCCCGACGGCTCCCTGGAGATCGCGGCGACCTGCACGATCGCCCGGCTGTCCCGCTTCGGCCGGGGCCTGGACCCGGTCGCCCACCCGGCGGCACCGCTGATCGAGCAGTGCTGCCGGGCCTTCCTCGCCTCGTTCAAGATCTGGAACATGGCCACCGTCGGCGGCAACCTCTGCAACGCCCTGCCGGCCGGCCCGATGATCTCGCTCACCGCCGCGCTCGACGGGGTGTGCCTGCTGCTCGACCAGGCCGGTGGGCAACGGCGGTTGCAGGTGGCGGACTTCGTCACCGGCGCCGGGTGCAAGGACCTCGGCGAGGGCGAGTTGCTGCGCTCGGTGACGCTGCCGCCGCGTGCCCTGTCCGCGCGCACCGCCTTCCGCCAGGCGTCGCTCTACGCGCTGGGCCGCTCCGGTGTGCTGCTGGTCGGCACCGAGGACCCGGCCGGCGGCGCCTGGACACTGACCGTGACGGCCTCGACCGTACGGCCGTTCCGGCTGGCCCTTGCCGGGCCGCCGTCCGCCGATCGGCTGCGGGCCGCGCTGGACCGGGCGATCGGTGACGGCGACTGGTTCGACGACATCCACGGACTGCCCGAGTGGCGGCGGCACATGACGTATCGGCTCGCGGAGGAGATCCGCGCCGAACTGGCCGCGGGGCCCGGCGAGGGCCGAACGAAGGCCGGTGCGCGATGAGTTACCGGATCGAGGTCAACGGCCGGCCGTTCGACGCGGAGCCGCGGCCGGGCCAGTGCCTGCGCACGTACCTGCGCGAGCGGGGCTGGTTCGGTGTCAAGAAGGGCTGCGACGCGGGCGATTGCGGCGCCTGCACCGTGCACGTCGACGGCGTGCCCGTGCACAGCTGCCTCTATCCGGCGGTCCGCGCCGGGGGCCGCCGGGTCACCACCGTGGAGGGCCTGGCCGGCGCCGACGGCGAACTGCACCCCGTACAGCAGCGGTTCCTCGACGCCCAGGGCTTCCAGTGCGGCTTCTGCACCGCCGGCTTCCTGATGACCACCGCCGCCCTGGACGAGGACCAACTCGCCGATCTGCCCCAGGCGTTGACGGGCAACCTGTGCCGCGGCACCGGCTACCGGGCGATCGAGGACGCGATCCGCGGGGTGCGGCACGCCGAGACGCCCGGCGCGGGCGAGGCGGTCGGCCGCAACCTGCCCGCGCCGGCCGGCCCGCAGGTCGTCACCGGCGCCGCCCGCTACACCTTCGACCTCGACGTGCCGGGGCTGCTGCACATGAAGCTGCTGCGCTCCCCGCACGCGCACGCCCGGATCACCGCGATCGACACCTCCGCCGCGCTGCGCGTGCCGGGCGTGCACACGGTGTTCACCCACCACGACGCCCCCGAGCGGCACTTCACCACCGCGCGGCACGAGCGCCCCGAGGTGGACCCGGACGACACCCGGGTGCTCGACGACACCGTCCGGTACGCCGGCCAGCGGGTCGCGGCCGTCGTCGCGGACAGCGAGGGCGCCGCCGAGGAGGGCTGCCGCCGGATCGAGGTGGCGTACGAGGTGCTGCCCGCCGTGCTCGACCCCGAGCAGGCGATGCGGCCCGGCGCCCCGGTGGTCCACGACAAGGACGCGGTCACCGCGCGTATCGCCCGGCCGCGGGCGAACGTCGTCGGCGAGGTGCACGGCGAGGTCGGCGATGTCGCGGCCGGGTTCGCGGCGGCCGACGAGGTCTACGAGGAGACCTTCCGCACGGCCCGGGTCCAGCACGCCAGCCTGGAGACGCACGGCGCGGTCGGCTGGATCGACGACGACGGGCGGCTGACCCTGCGCACCAGCTCGCAGACCCCGTTCCTGACCCGCCGGGCGCTGTGCGCGCTGTACGACCTGCCGGCCGGGCAGGTGCGGGTGGTGACGGGACGGGTCGGCGGCGGCTTCGGCGGCAAGCAGGAGATGCTCGTCGAGGACGTGGTGGCGCTGGCGGTGCTGCGGCTGCGCCGGCCGGTGAAGCTGGAGTACACCCGGGCCGAGCAGTTCTTCGGCGCGACCACCCGGCACCCGTTCACCGTCCGGGTCAAGGCCGGCGCGCGGCGCGACGGCACCCTGACCGCGCTGGAGCTGCGGGTGGTGGCGAACACCGGCGCCTACGGCAACCACGGCCCGACCGTGCTCTTCCACGCCTGCGACGAGTCGCTGTCGATCTACCGCTGCCCGAACAAGAAGGCCGACGGCTACTGCGTCTACACCCACACCGTGCCGGCCGGCGCCTTCCGCGGCTACGGCCTCGGCCAGGTCACCTTCGCGATGGAATCCGCCCTCGACGAGCTGGCCCGCCGGCTCGGCATGGACCCGCTGGTGCTCAAGGCCCGCAACATCATCGGTCCGGGCGACCCGATGGTCACCCCCGGCAGCGCGGCAGAGGAGGACCTGCACATCGCCAGCTACGGCCTCGACCAGTGCCTCGACATCGTCCGCCGCGCACAGGCGGAGCCCCGCGCGGCACCGGTCCCCGACGGCTGGCTGGTCGGCGAGGGCACCGCCCTGGCGATGAACGCCGCCGGCCCGCCCGGCGGCCACTACGCCGACGCGCGGCTGCTGCTTCGCCCCGACGGCGGCTACGAACTCGGCGTCGGCACCGCCGAGTTCGGCAACGGCACCACCACCGTCCACCAGCAGATCGCGGCGGCCGAACTCGGCACCACCGTCGAGCACATCAGCGTCCGCCAGTCCGACACCGACGTCGTACGCCACGACACCGGCGCCTTCGCCTCCACCGGCGTCGTGGTCGCCGGAAAGGCCACGCTGCGCGCCGCGCGGGCGCTGGCCGGCGCCGTACTGGACTTCGCCGCCGCCCACCTGGGGGTGCCCCGCGCGCAGGTCAGGCTCGCCGAACAGGCGGTGCTCGCCGACGCCGCCGGGATGCGGCTCACCCTCCAGGAGGTGTACGTCGCGGCCCGGACGGCCGGCGTCGCCCTCGTCGCGGACGGGCACTTCGACGGCACACCGCGCTCGATGGCGTTCAACGCGCAGTACTTCCGGATCGCCGTCGACCCCGGCAGCGGCGAGATCCGCGTCCTGCGCAGCGTGCACGCCGCCGACGCCGGGAAGGTGATGAACCCGATGCAGTGCCGCGGCCAGGTCGAGGGCGGCGTCGCGCAGGCGCTGGGCGCGACCCTCTTCGAGAACGTCCGCGTCGACGAGCGCGGCCGGGTCGGGACCGCCTCCTTCCGCCGCTACCGGCTGCCCGCCTACGCCGATGTCCCGCGCACCGAGGTGCACTTCACGGCGACCGCCGACGCGATCGGCCCGCTGGGCGCCAAGCCGATGAGCGAGAGCCCGTTCAACCCGGTCTCCCCCGCTTTCGCCAACGCCCTGCGCGACGCGACCGGCATCCGCTTCACCGAACTGCCCTTCACCCGCGACCGCGTCTGGCAGCGCATCGACGCGGCGGCGCGGGACCCTGGCTGACCGCCGGTCAGATCTTCAGCCGGTACGGCAGCAGGCAGACGACGACATCGGTACGGGCCCGTAGCACCGTGGCCAGCAGGATGCCGCGCTGGTTCTGCAGGATCTGGTAGCGGCGGTGCCGCGGTTCCACCTCGGGGATGAGGACCGCGATCTGCCGCCCGTCCTCCGCCAGCCGATTGACGTACTCGACCACCGGCTCGACCAGCGAGCGGCGCGGGCTGTCCACGATGTCCAGGCGCACCCCGGGCTCCCACTGCGCCCACGCGTCCCGCAGCGCTCCGGCCCGCTCCGGGTCGGAGTGCACGGCGACCGCGATCACCTCGTCGCCGAGCGCCAGGGCGGCGGTGAGGGCGTACCGGGCGACCTCGCTGACCTCGCCGACGGGGACGACGACCAGCCCGGTGCCGCTGCGTCCCGGCGGCCCCGGGACCCGGCCGAGGCGGAGTTCCTCGCCGACCACGGTGTAGTAGCGCTGCACCCGGCTGAACAGCAGCATCAGCAGCGGCACCGCGACCACCACCACCCAGGCCCCTTCGAGGAACTTGGTGCTGAGAAGCACCACGCCGGCCACCGTGGTGAGCACCGCGCCCAGGCCGTTGACCACGGCCCGGCGCAGCCACTTGGCGGGCCGGTCGGTGGCCCAGTGCCGGACCAGGCCGATCTGGCTGATCGAGAAGCCGATGAACACGCCGATCGCGAAGAGCGGCAGCAGTTTGCTGGTCTCGGCGTCGACCGCGATGAGCAGCACGGCCGCGAGCGCGGCGAGCGCGAGCACGCCGTAGCGGTAGACCGGGCGTTCGGCGCGCAGCCCGAAGATGTGCGGCATCCGGTGGTCGCGGGCCAGCAGGCTCATCAGGATCGGCAGGCCGCCGAAGCTGGTGTTCGCGGCGAGCGCGAGCACGAGGGTGACCACGAGGTTGGTGGCGACGTACGGCCAGCCGGTGCCGTAGGACCCGGCGGTGAGCTGGGCGAGCACCGTCACCCCGCCGCGCGGCGCGATGTGGTCGCGGTGGATCAGCACGGACAGTCCGACCAGCATCAGGCCGAGCAGTCCGCCGAGCATCAACTCGGTGCGCTGGGCCCGCCGCACGCGCGGTGTGCGGAAGGTCGGCACGCCGTTCGCGATGGCCTCGACACCGGTCAGCGCGGAACAGCCCGCCGAGAACGCCTTGAGCAGCAGCAGGATGCCGAGCGTCTCGGTGATGTGCACCGGCTCGTGGGTGCCGACCTCCGCCGCGGGATGGCCGCGCAGCAGCCCGATCACCACGATGCCGAGGATGCCCAGCACGAACAGCACGGTGGGCAGCATCAGCACCCGGGCGCTCTCGGCGACTCCGCGCAGGTTCACCGCGGTGAGCAGCACCAGGCCGAGCAGGCACACCTCGAGCAGGTGCGAGCCGAGCGAGGGGTAGGCGGAGGCGAGCGAGGCCGCGCCCGCGGCGAGGCTGACCGCGACGGTCAGCACGTAGTCGACGACCAGGCTCGCCGCCGCCAGCAGGCTGACGTGCGGCCCGAGGTCCTTCTTCGCGACGGCGTACGCGCCGCCGCCGTCGGGGTGCACCGCGATCACCTGGCCGTAGGAGACCACCAGCACGGCGAGCAGTCCGGTGATCACCAGGGTGATCGGGAGGGTCGCGGACAGGGCCCCGGTGCCGGCCGTGACCAGCACCAGCACGATCGCCTCCGGCCCGTACGCGACCGAGCTGAGCGCGTCGAGCGACAGCGCCGCCAGCCCCTCCAGGCTGGTCAGCCGGTCCTTCTCCGCCGAGCGGTGCCCCTCCCCCGGGCGCACGGGCACCCTGGGCCGCAGGTGGCGACGGGCCAGTCCGAACGTCATGGGCACCTCGCGGTGGGCGATACGGACCTTTCGTCCGTTCAGTGTGGCCGCCGGGCCCGCCCGCGGGCCCGGGGACGCGCGGGCGGCGATCACCGGCGTGGCACCATGGCCAGGTCGGAGGCGGTACGGACACGG
>NZ_JACEGK010000521.1:0-5754 GCF_056859195.1 Streptomyces sp. NH27 | reverse complement strand
GTGGTGGGTGGGGTGGGGCGTCAGCGGACGAGGAACCCCGGCCTGGGGGTCTTCTCCCGCCGGTTGGAGCGGATGTCGTCCAGCGCCCCGTAGAGCTTGGAGTGGGTGGCGCGGGTCTGGTGGGTGAGGTCGGCGGTCTCGGCCGCGGTGTCCTGCAGCTTGCGGACCTGCACCGCGGCGCCACCGAGTGCGACGGACACGTTGCTGGTCAGCTCCACGAACTTCGGGTCGAGACCGGCGTTCGCGATGTCACGGGCGGTGTCCTCGGCGCGTTTGGCGTTGGCCTGGACGCTGCGCAGCAGCGCCTCGAGGTCCAGGCCGGCGTCGTCCAGCGCCCGTCCGAGCGCGGCGAGCTTGGCCTGGACGGCCTTGTAGCGGTTGTCGCCATCGGACGGCGCGGGCGCTCCGGCGCCGGCGCGGGGTACGAGTGCGGGCATCAGGTGCTCCGTCCTGCTCAGTCGTGGTGGGCGGCGGCCGACGCGTAGCGCAGGCCGGCGTCCTCCTTGGCAGCCATGTCCTGGCCGTAGACGCGGGCGACGGCCGCCGCGGCGAGCTTGGCGGCCTCCAGGGCCAAGCCGCACTCGGTCGCGCAGCGGTCGGACTGGGTCTTCATGCGGGCCGCGGAGTCGGCGAGGTCCGCGATCAGGTCGGTGACGGCCGTGGTGACGTTGTGGTCGCCGATCAGGTCGGTGGCCATGTCCCGCAGCGCGTCGGCGACCTTGTCCAGGGCCTCGGAGAGGGCTTCGGCCTTCTCCTGGTCGGAGGCGGCCTGGATGGCGATGTTCGCCATCTCCATCAGGTAGTCGTCGAAGGTGATGTCCGTACGGTGCTGGGACGCCAACGGCCCCTGCCCCGACGGCCTGCTGACCTGCGTGCTGCTCACGCTGCTCCCTTCGTTGTGGGGGCGGTTGGGGGGTCGGCTGGTCCCGGGCCGCTTCGTGTGCGGCTCCGGTGCGGGCGGCAGGCCCGGGGCGCCGGGCGTGACCATCGGCGACCATGCCCTGCGTCCGTCGCCGTGGTCGACGATGTCCGCGTCGACGATGTCGTCCTCGCCCTTGCCGTCGGTGCCCGCCGGGCGGGTGGGGTGGTCGGGCCACTCCACCGTCGGGGTGGACTCCTCCGCGTCGAACGGGCTGTTGGCCTTACGGCGTCGGTTGCGACGGCGCCTCGTGCGCCTGGTCCGGCCCGTGCGGCGGGCCCGGCCGGTGCGCCGCCGGGCCCGGCGGCGCTTCTTCGACTTCTTCGAGTCGTCCGACGTCCCGTCACCGGTCTTGGCGTCCTCGGCCGGCTCTTCGGTCGCTGCTCCGTCCCTGGTGGACTTCGCGCCGCCGGTGCCCTTGTCCTTGTCTTTGGTCAGGTTCACCTTCTGCGTGCCGGCCTTGCCGGCGGCCGCGTCGGCGCGGCGCTTGTCGAAGCGCCGTTCGGCTTCCTCCGTCAGGGCCTGACCGAACGTGGTCCGGCCTGCCGCGGCTTCCCGCTTCGCCTTCCGCGCCGCGTCCCGTTCCGCCTTCTTGGCCCGGCGGTCCTCCCACGCCTGCTGCCGGTGGGCGCGGGCCTGGTCGCGGTCCTGGGTGCGGTCGGCGACGCCGGCGGCGTGCCCGACGTTGCGCCGTTCCTGCTGTCCGGCCTGGCGGAGGCCGGCACGGTCCTGGCGGCCGCGGGCGCGCTCGGCACGGGCGTTGGACGCCGGGCCGCGATCGCCGCTGTCGCCTCGCAGGCCGCCGCCCCGCCCGGGGCCGCCAGAGCCCGTCTGACCGCCTCTTCCGCCCCCGGGTGACCGGTTGAACCCGGGCCCGGTGTTGCGGCCGCCAGGGGAGCGTTCAGGGGCCTTCGTGCCGCCCCTGCCGCTGGGGCCGCCCCCGGCCGGTCCGGAGCCGGAACGCCCCATGAGGCCACCGGAGTTGGTGCGCGACGGCCCGGTGCCGCCGCCACCCCCGCCGGCCTTCGAGCGTCCCTTGTCCGTCCCCAGGCCCGAGCTGGGCGAGCGCATGCGGTCGGCGTCGGCCTTTCCGCGCGCCGCCGCCCTGTCGCTCCGGGCTTTCATCACCGCGGCGTGGAACTTGCCGTTCTGCTCCATCAGCGCGGTTTCCTGCGCGGTGCGGGACTCCAGCAGCGCGGTCTTCCGCGCTATTTCAGCCTCACGGAAAGGGCCTTCGCCCTCGTGGAGCGCCCTCGCTCTTTCCAGGCGGAATTCCAGCCAGTCACCGAGACGGTCAGCGAGAGAACGAGATTGGGCGTATTCGCCTTCCTCGTATTCACCGTCGCCTTCTCCGATTTCCGGATCCGCTATTCCTTCCGACCGCAGCGCCATCGCCGGGTCCGGGGCTGCCGGAATCCGGGGAAGTTCCATCGTCGTCTCTTCCGCAGACTCCGGCGGAGCCTGCGGAATGTCGTCCGGCGACGGAATGGTGTCCGCGAAATCCGGGATCGGCGGTGGCGCGTACGAGGAATCACCGCCCCGCCAGGGGCCTTGGACCAGGGTTCCGCTGGCGGCCCCGTCCGGTTCGTCGGGCTCATCGGGCACGGTGCACCTCCCTCCAGGGGGTTGACACAGGGTGGGGTCTTGTGTGCACGCGCGTGCACGTGCACGTGTGCACGCTTTACGCGCGCGAGGCCCCGCCGGAGCCCGGCGGGGCCTTCGTTGGTGACGGTCAGTTACGCGGGCCGTGCTGCTGCAGGACCTGCTCCGCGTACTGCATGAGGTGGTCCCACAGCCTCCCGTCACCCGCGGCCCGCCTGTCCATCGCAAGCTGGAACAGGCGGCAGACGCTGGTGAATCCGGGAATGACGTCGCTGCGTCCGGCTTTGACGTCCTTGGAGATCCGGGACCGAGTCACGCGGAGCCAGAATTCCATCCGGCCGATCTCGCCGCGGCTTTCGATCGCCTTGCGCTCTTCTTCCTTCAGCCAGTCGTTCCGCCCTTGAATGGAGCGTTCGACGCTGGTGAGGGGGCGCGTCACGCCGACTCCCTGTTACCCAGGTCGTAAATCGACGTAGGAGCACTGTAGCCCATATTCGAGCTCTGCGCACCCTGCTGCGGCTGATTCTGCGGCGCGGCCTGGATCGGCGGGGCGTTCTTCCGCTGCTTTTCCAGTTCCTTCTCCTTTCGGTCGCGGGCGGTATTCGCCACGGTCTCGTCGTGGGCGCGGCGCTTGTAAGCGCTCGATTCCAGGCTCTCGGTGAGGCTGTTGAGGCTCTTCAGCACGTCCCCGAGGGCCTTTTCGACGGGCCGCGCACGCAGCCGCGCGTGGTACCAGCGGTCGCCCTCCACGTGCGTCTTGCGCAGGTGGACTCGGGTCTCCAGGGCGAGGGTCTCCAGGTTGTTGCCGATGTCCAGCAGGACCCGCTGAACGTCGGCCAGGTACCGGGCGGTTGCCTCGGGGTTCTGCGCCACGTCGCGCAGAGGTGCGTGATTCGGGTCGTTGGTGCTGTTCACGGCGGGAATTCCTCCTGGTGTACTGGGGGTGCTGTCGGCTGCTTCCGGCAGTCGCAGCGAAGGCCAGGCCAGCCCATATGCCGTGGGCTGGGCTGGTCTTCACTGGTGGTGCCGGATGTTCTGGCCGGACCTGCGGAGCGGCCGACCTGGTGCGCTGGGTTCAGGCGACTTCGGCGGGGAGCTCGCCCTGCTCCTGGAGGATCTGGATGGCGCGCCGGCGCCGACCGGACGCGGTCGCACCGGAGACACCGAACAGCGCCTCGATCCGGGAGAGGGTGACCGCGGGCAGGCCCTCGGTACGGATCAGGTCGGCGACCTTGCGGGCGTCACGCTCCACCGGGTTCAGGCGGGCTTCAGCCTCGATCGCGGCCGCCTTCAGTTCATCCTGCGCGGCCTTCACCCGGGCCTGCGCGGCGGCAGCCTTGTCCTGCTCGGCCTGCCGCTCCAGCGCCCGCGCGTCAGCTTCCGCTTGGACCAGCTTCCGGCGGGCTTCACCGGCCTTCAGGTCCGTTTCAGCCGCGAGGCGACGGGATTCAGCAGCGTCCTTGTCGGCCTGTGCGGCTGCCGCGTCGTCCTCCGTCATCTGCCGGCGGGCGGCGACGGCTTCCGCGCTCTCCATCAACTGCGCTTCGGCCTCGCGCTGGCGGGCCTGGGCCTCTTGGCGGAGCTGGGTCTCGCGCTGCGCGGCAACCAGCTCGGCACGCTCGCTCTCCCAGGTGAGCTGGTTCTTTTCCCGCTGGCGGGCCAGTTCGTCCTGCCGGGCGAGTTCGGCGGCCTCCAGCTCCTTGACCTTCGCCTCGGCTTCCGCCGCGACGCGCTGGATCTCGGCCTCGGCTTCCGCCCGCTGGACCTGAAGCGCGGCCTCCGCCTGCTGAACCCGTACTGAAGCCAGCGCGTCGGCCTCCGCCTTCGCGGCCTCCAGGTCGCCTGCCGCGCGGATCTGAGCAGCCTGCGCGGCGAGTTCGGCGGCCTTGACTTCGGATTCCGCTTGGACTCCCTGAAGCCGGGCACGTGCCCGCTGAAGGTCACGCTTGCGCTCCCGAAGTTCGTCGGCGACCTCCTGCCGCATCGGCTCTTCGAGCGCCTGCTCGATCGTCATCCCGTAGGCAGCGAGCCGCAGCGGCTGAAGCTGGTCCTCGCTCGCCTTGAAACGCCACAGCCGGCCGTGCTCCTTGCGCAGACCCGAGCGGTAGACCATCCGCTGCCGGTCCCGCTCCAGGCCAACCTCGTAGGAGGTGATCTCCCACGACTTCATCAGCCGGTTGACGCGGAAGCTACTGATCGGCTTGAAGATCCACCGGATGAAGCGGATCCGTTCCATCTGCGCCCGGCCCTTGACCGCCCCGATGTGCGCGGCGTAGAGGTGCGCGGCGATCTCGGAGAAGACCACCCACAACGCCACCAGGGCGGCGTGGCCGAACTGGCTCGGGCCGGCGGCCGCGGACTGCCAGTTGAGGTAGATCGTGGCCACCGCTCCCAGGCGGGGGACCCACTTGACCCAGGCCAACGGCTTGTCGGCCTTGATCAGGATCAGGTTGATGATGGAGAACGCGAGGATGGACAGGTCCAGTCCGACCGGCAGCATCCACGGGCTCTCCCATCCCCAGCCGCCGTCGGCGGGGGCGGCGGCGGCCTTGCGTTCCAGCGCACGGTAGGAGCTGGCCAGGCCGATGCCGGAGACGCCTGCGGCGAGCAGGCCGCCGATCGCGGCCAGCGTCCAGTCACCGGGGCTGAACCCGAGGCCGCTCTTGGGCTGCTGGGTGTCCGGCGCGTCGGCCGGCTGTCCCGTGCCGGGCGGGATACCCGGGTCGTTCATCCCGGTCTGCGTGAGATCCGCCGCGGCGCCGGGGGCCGGAGCGGTCGTGGTGTCGAGCATGGACAAGGCGAACACCTCCGTAGGTGTGTGGCCGGCCCGAGGGCCGTGAGCGGGTGGTGGCCGGGTCAGACGGCCGCGAGGCCCGCCTTCTGGCGGGCGGTGTGCTGGTCCTGGAGGTCCTCCAGCCGGTCGGCGAACAGGTCGCCGTCGGTGCAGGGCACGTCGGCCTGGCAGGCCGGGCAGGTGTTCATGTGCTCGGTGGCGGCCTGGAACGCCTGCATGTAGCGGACGAACAGGTCGTCGCCGGCGGTGGTCGCGGTGTCGGTGGGCCGGTGCGGGGCGATGATCTGCCCGCCGGGGAGCAGCTCGCCGGTGTCCTCGAAGAGCAGGACGCCGTTGCACAGCAGCGACCAGCCCTGCTCGGGGTGGCCGGCCACGGTCTGCGCGGCCTCCCGGTCGGGGCTGTCGGCGGTGGGGCAGGGCGGGGTGTGCGTGCAGGGGG
>NZ_JACEGK010000520.1:0-5760 GCF_056859195.1 Streptomyces sp. NH27 | reverse complement strand
CGCATGACGCCCAGCGACAAGCCCCGAGTCCGGCGCGCCGCCGCCGAGGACGCGCCGCCTGCGGACGCCGCCGCCGAAGACCCGAGCGCAGCCGAAGACCCGAGCGCCGCCGCAGCCGCGGACGCCGCCACGGACGCCGCCGATACGGTCGGCGAGCCCGCCGAATCCGGCGAGCCCGGGAAGAAGCGGGGGCAGCCGACCGCCGCTCGGCGTGCGGGCGGCGACCCCGACGCGGAGTCGGCGAGCCCCGGCGAGCCGGACGCCGGGCAGCGGCGACGGCGGTTCATGCCGCGGCGCCGTAAACCGCTGATCGTGGCCACCGCCGTGGTGGCCGGGCTGGCCGTGCTCGCCACCACCGCCGACCTGGTCCTCGCGTACACCGCGCGGGAGCGCATCGCCCGCGCGGCGAGCTGCAAGCTCAGGCCGACCGGCCCGGTGTCGGCGGACCTGTCCGGGAGCATGGCCGGGCTGCGGCTGCTGACCGGCCAGGTCGGCACCGTGCACATCCACGCCGAGGACGTACGGCGCGACGGCATGGACCTGTCCGTCGCCGTCGATCTGCGCCAGGTGACCACCAAGGGCACCATGAGCGGCGGCACCGCCACGGCCACCATCTCCTACGACGAGTTGGGCAAGCGGCTGAACCGCAAGGCGGCCGGGCTGCGGCCGGAGTCCGACGGCCACGGCGGCCTGGTGCTGACCGGCACCCTCGTGGGCATCCCGCTGCCGGTGACCGTGCACACCACCATCACCACCAGCAAGGGTGCGATCACCGTCACGCCCACCGACGTCGACGTGCTCGGCCAGAACATACCCGTCGCGCAGATGACGGGCAGTCAGGGCGGCTCCGCGCTCGCCGCGAAGCTCGCCCCGCGCACCGTCGAGGCACCCCAACTGCCCCCCGGTGTCGCCCTGACCGGGGCCCGCACGGACTCCCACGGCCTCGGGCTGACGCTGGCACTTCCCGCGAGCGTCTCCTCGGGCGAAACGGCGGGCTGCGCCGCATAACGACCTCGACACGTCACTCGACCGGCAGATCGGCACTCCCTAGGATGGCGACTGCCCCCGGGGGTCGCTCGGCGGGCCGCAGTCGCGCAGGATCAGCATTGTTGTGAGGGGCCCATGCCATCCGGAGACACGTCGCCGAGCGCCGCGATCGATGTGACAGTGCCGAGCGTTGCCCGCATGTACGACTACCTCCTGGACGGCAAGGACAACTACCCGGCCGACCGCAGCGCCACCGAGGAACTGCTGGAGCAGGTGCCGAGCATGAAGGTGCTCGCGCTGAACAACCGTCAGTTCCTGCGCCGCGTGGTGCGGGTGCTCGCCGAGGACTACGGCATAAGGCAGTTCGTCGACCACGGCTCCGGGCTGCCCACCCAGGACAACGTGCACGAGATCGCCCAGCGCATCCACCCCGACGCCCGCGTGGTCTACGTCGACAACGACCCGATCGTCCTCGCGCACGGCCGGGTGCTGCTGGAGCAGAACGAGAACACCGCGGTCATCCAGGCGGACTTCCGCGACACCGAGAGCATCTGGGACAGCCCGGAGGTACACCGGCTGATCAACCCGGACGAGCCGGTCGCGGCCCTGTTCGTGTCGGTGCTGCACTGCGTGAAGGGCAGCGAGGACCCGGCCGGCATGGTGCACCGGGTCCGCGACCGGCTGCCGGCCGGAAGCTGCCTGGTGGTGTGCCAGCTCGTCAGCGACGACCCCGAAGTGCGGTGCGGCGTCACCGAGTTCATGGACCGCTCCACCGGCGGCAACTGGGGCGAGGTGCGCGAGCAGAGCGACCTGCTGCGCTACCTGGACGGCACCGAACTCCTGCCGCCCGGCCTGGTCGAGGTCTCCACCTGGCGCGCCGACAACGACCTCGCTCCGGTCCAACCCAGCTACGAGTGGATCGAGTTCGGCGGCGTCGGCCGCGTACGCTGAAGCGCTACTCGTAGCGCTTCAGCGCCTCCTCCAGCAGCACCCGGCTCTCCGCCGGGGTCGCCGCCACCGCGCTGAGCTCGTCCAGCGCCGCCCGGTAGCGGTCCAGGTCCTCCAGCCGGTCGAGGTACACCGCGCTGGTCATGTGCTCCAGGTAGACCACGTCCGGCAGGAAGCCCTGCGCGAACCGCAGGTAGGTCACGGCCGCGCCCGGGGTCGCGGCGGCACTCGCCTCGTAGGAGGCGACCTGGAGGCGTATCCCCGGCTGCCGCAACACTTCGAGCAGGTAGACGAGTTGGTCGTGCATCACCCGCGGGCCGCCGACCGGGCGGTACAGCACGCCCTCGTCGATCAGCGCCCACAGCACCGGTGCGCCCGGCTCGTTCATCCGCTGCTGCCGCTCCAGCCGCAACTGGACCCGCTGCTCCACCTCGTCGGGCGGCGCCAGCCGATGGCCGCTGAGTACAACGGCCTGCGCGTAGGCGGGTGTCTGGAGCAGGCCGGGCACGAACTGGTTCTCGTAGGTGCGGATCACATGCGCGTCGCGCTCCAGGCCGATGAGCTGCTGCAGCCAGTCCGGCACCACCTCGCCGTAGGGCTGCCACCAGTCCGGGCGGGCGGAGCGCTCCACCATCGCGATGATCTGGTCGCGCTCGACCGGGTCGGCGCCGTAGAGGGCCAACAGCTCGTCCACGTCACGGGACTTGAGGTTGACGTGCGCGGTCTCCATCCGGCTGATCTTGGAGGCGTGCGCGCGGATGTGGCGGCCGGCGACGACCGGGCTGATGGAGCGGCTCTCCCGCAGCGCCCGAAGGTAGTTGCCGAGCACGCGGGCCATCGCCTTGGCACCCATGTCGGGGCGGCGTTCGAGAAGCTGTATGGGTGAGACGAGCTGCGGCGCGGCAGGCATGCGGGCTCCCAACACAGTTACTGGAGGGACCATTATTGCACCGCACGCGTATCCGGGACTGCCCGCCGGCGCTTACCGGCGGGCAGTTTCGTACCTGGCCTTGACACGCCGCTCGGGCGTCAGTCGATGTACCCGTCGAAGTCGCCGTCCTTGGCGCCCTCGACGAACGCGGTGATCTCCGCGCGGGTGTAGACGAGCGCGGGACCGTCCGGATGGCGCGAGTTGCGCACCGCCACACCGCCGTCCGGCAGCGCGGCCAC
The DNA here is from genome assembly GCF_056859195.1 of Streptomyces sp. NH27. Classification (NCBI taxonomy): domain Bacteria; kingdom Bacillati; phylum Actinomycetota; class Actinomycetes; order Kitasatosporales; family Streptomycetaceae; genus Streptomyces; species Streptomyces sp. NH27. The sequence goes on along the minus strand of NZ_JACEGK010000520.1, from coordinate 2,655 downwards.
CTCGACGCAATTGCCGCTCTGGTTGCTGCGCCCGCTCTTGGTCCAGCGGGCCCCGGAAATCGAACTGGCCTGCACACCGTTCTCGAACTGCTGCACTTGGCATCGCTCCTTCGTCGGTAGGGCGGCGCTCGGTTACGCTGGCGCATCAGGAGTCACGGCAGTCACCGAACCGCCTTGGATGCACGTGCCGTTGCAATTTCCGATGCAATTGCAACAGCGTTCTCCAAGTCACGGTACTGTCGGTCCGGCGTGGTGTCGACACATGCGTAAACGGCATCCCTTCGGGGTATGGAGCAGTGCCGGTTCCGGGCGTTGCAGCTCAGGGGGCCGCAACGCCCGGATCGCCATCGGCCCGCGCGTGTGCGGCAGTTGCACGACCGTACGGGGGTCGTACAACTGCCGCGCATCAGTTGCTCCGTGCACCTGCGGTCGCTGCGGGCGGCCCGGCGTATGATCCCGCCCCGGCGGTTCACACAGCCCGGCGTACCTCGATCAGCAGCGCCTGGCCGGGGTTGAGCGTCGGCATCGGCACCCCGGCCACCGCGAGCACCGCACCGGGCAGCCGCACCCAGTCCGTCAGGGCCTCGGTCAGCCAGGCGGGCCCGGCGGTCTGGTGGAAGGACGGCAGGCCGAGGTCGGTACGGACGCGAACGTCGTAACTCCCGTCGGCGGCAAGGCCGGGCAGCGGCACCCGGCCGAACTGGGCCTCGGCCGAAGTCGCGGTGCGCGCCCAGCAGTACAACGCCGCCGAGCCGTCGAGCGCGACCACGCCGTGCAGCAGCCGCGCCTCCCGCTCCGCGTCGTCGGGCGCGGTCAGGTCCGCCCGGACGGTGCGGCCGCCGTGCAGCAGCGGCCGCAGCTCGCGGTACATCGCAGTCCACGCGGTGATCCGCGCCAACTCCCCCTCTGTGCAAGCGGTCAGGTCCTGCTCGATGCCCGCGTGCCCGAACAGCGCGGTCGCCAGCCGGAAGGAGTCCGCCGTCATCCGGTCGGTCGTGTGCGCGGGCGAGGGGCCCAGGTGCGCACCGACCAACTCCGGCGGCAGCAACTGCCCCGTCCACCGCTGGATCGCCTGCCGCTCCACCGGATCGTTGCAGTCCGACGCCCACACCCGATCGGTGCGGGCGAGGATGCCGAAGTCGATCCGGCCGCCGCCGCTGGCGCAACTCTCGATCTCCAACCCGGGATGCCGTTCCTTCAACGCATCCAACAGCCGGTAGAGCGCGTCGACCTGGCCGTGCGCGACGGGGCGGTCGGCAGGGCCGTGCACGGCCTCGTGCAACTCCCGGTTGTGGTCCCACTTCAAGTACGCGATGTCGTAGTCGGACACCAGCGCGTCCAGACTGCGCAACAGGTACGCCCACGCGTCGGGGTTGGTGATGTCCAGGACGTACTGGTTGCGGGCCGACGGGCCCAGGCCGGCCGCCGGGCCCAGTACCCAATCCGGGTGCGTACGCGCCAGATCGGAGTCGGGGTTGACCATCTCCGGCTCCACCCACAACCCGAACTCCATGCCGCGCGCCCGCACATGGTCCACCAAAGGCGTCAACCCCTGCGGCCACACCACCGGGTCCACACTCCAGTCGCCGAGCCCGGCATTGTCGGAGCGGCGGCCGGCGAACCAGCCGTCGTCCAGCACGAACCGCTCGACTCCGACCTCGGCGGCCTTGTCGACCAGCCCCAGCAGCCGGTCCAGGTCGTGGTCGAAGTAGACCGCCTCCCAACTGTTCAGCACCAACGGGCGCGGCGGGACCGGGTGTTGCGGACGCGCCCGCAGCAGCGTGTGGAAGCGGTCGGCCAGGCCGTCCAGACCGTCGGCGGACCAGGCGTACCAACTCACCGGCGTGCGGTGGCTCTCGCCGGGCGCGAGGCGGATCTCGCCCGCGCGCAGCAGTTCGCCACCCCCGAGTGCGGCGGCGTGCACGCCCGCGCCCTCCGGCAGTTGCTCCACCAGATAGCGCTGGTCGCCGCTCCACCCCACATGCACGCCCCACACCTCGCCGGTACGGAACCCGAAACCGGGGGTGCCGACGGTGAGCAGATACGGCGAGTCGAGGCCGGGCTTGCCCCGCCTGACCTCGCGCGCGTACGTGCCGTGGCCGAGCGGACGGCGCTGCGGGGTCCTTTCCCGGCTCCACTTGCCGGTGAAGTCGAGGATCTCGACAGCCCGGCGGGGTAGCGGCAGCAGCGTGAGGACCTGCGCGAGGTCGTACGGTGCCAGGTCGGCGGCGGCCTCTCCAGCAGCCTCGGCGGCACGGCGGGTCAGGTCGGCGTGCACGCCGAGCACCCCGGACGGCTCCAGCCGATAGGTGACGGCGACATCGAGACCGGCGCCGGCATCCGTCAACTCGACCGTCAACTCGCCACCGCGTGCCGGGTCCTGGCGCAGCGCCACGGTGGAGGTGGACAGCCGGGGGGCGGTGGCGCCACCGGCAAGGTGACCGTGGTGGGCGGGGGTGCCGGACCAGCCGTCGGCCTCGGTGGGCCACACGGTGAAGCGGCGCCGGGCATCGATCGAGCTGTGGACGACCGCGGGTTCTGCCGTCAGGCTCAGCGCGGCCAGATCCGCGCCGCTCAGGTCACCGAGGTCGGCTCCCCAGTGCAGGACTCGGGGCACCGGCTCGGTGAGTTCCACGACGAAGCTGGTGCCGGCAG
>NZ_JACEGK010000519.1:0-5761 GCF_056859195.1 Streptomyces sp. NH27 | reverse complement strand
GGCGAGGGCACGTCGCCGGCCAGGATGATCCGCTCGCGATGCTCGCGGGCCTCCGGATCGGGCACCGGCACCGCCGAGAGCAGCGCCTGCGTGTAGGGGTGGGTCGGGTGCTCGTAGATCTGCTCGTCCGAGCCGATCTCCACGATCTTGCCGAGGTACATCACGCCGACCCGGTCCGCGATGTGCCGCACGATCGACAGGTCGTGCGCGATGAACATGTACGACAGCTGGAACTCGTCCTGCAGCCGCTCCATCAGGTTGACCACCTGCGCCTGCACCGAGACGTCCAGCGCGGAGACCGGCTCGTCGGCCACGATGATCTCGGGGCGCAGCGCGAGACCGCGGGCGATGCCGATCCGCTGCCGCTGGCCGCCGGAGAACTGGTGCGGGTAGCGGTTGATGTACTCGGGGTTGAGCCCGACCACGTCCAGCAACTCGCGCACCCGGCGCTGCCGGTCGCCCTTCGGCGCCACCTCGGGGTGGATCTCGTACGGCTCGCCGATGATGTCCCCGACCGTCATCCGCGGGTTCAGCGAGGTGTAGGGGTCCTGGAAGACCATCTGGATGTTGCGGCGCACCGCCTTCAGCGCCCGCCCGTGCAGCTTGGTGATGTCCTCGCCCTTGAAGATGATCTTGCCCGCGGTGGGCTGCTCCAGGTTCATCAGCAGCCTGGCCACGGTGGACTTGCCGCAGCCGGACTCGCCGACGATGCCGAGCGTCTCCCCCGCGTACAGGTCGAAGTTGACGCCGTCGACGGCCTGGACGGCGCCGATCTGCTTCTTGAAGAGGATGCCGCGGGTCAGCGGGAAGTGCTTGACCAGGCCGCGGACGGTGAGGATCGGTTCGCGGCCGGAGGGGTCGGGCGGTACGGGCCGCTCAGGCGTCAGCGGACGGGATGCTGTCGTCATCCAGGGTCTCCTTCCAGAAGTGGCAGGCGCTCGCCCGGTCCTGGCTGACCCGGTACAGCGGGGGCACATCGGTGCGGCACACGTCCTGCGCGCGCGGGCAGCGGGGGTTGAAGGCGCAACCGGGCGGGATGTGCAGGAGGTTGGGCGGCAGTCCCTTGATCGCGTACAGCTCGCGGCCCTTCTGGTCCAGCCGCGGGATGGAGTCGAGCAGGCCCTTGGTGTACGGGTGGGCCGGCGCCCGGTAGATGTCGTGGACCGGCGAGGTCTCCACGATCCGCCCGGCGTACATCACCGCGATCTTGTCGGCGACGTCCGCGACCACACCCAGGTCGTGGGTGATCAGGATCAGGCCCATGTTGTACTCGCGCTGCAACTCCGCGAGCAGGTCCATCACCTGCGCCTGCACCGTCACGTCCAGCGCCGTGGTCGGCTCGTCCGCGATGATCAGGTCCGGCTCCAGGGCCAGCGCCATCGCGATCATCACGCGCTGCCGCATACCGCCGGAGAACTGGTGCGGATACTGCTTGATCCGTTCGCGGGCGGCGGGGATGCGGACCCGCTCCATCAGCTCGATCGCCTTGGCCCTGGCGTCCTTGCGGGAGACCTTGTGGTGCACCCGGAACATCTCGCCGAGCTGCTCGCCGACGCTGAGCACCGGGTTGAGCGAGGACAGCGCGTCCTGGAAGATCATCGCCATCTTCGCGCCGCGGACCCGCCGCCGCTCCTCGGTGCCGAGCTTGAGCAGGTCCCGGCCCTGGAAGATGACCTCACCGCTGGTGATGAAGCCGGGCGGCGAGTCGAGGATGCCCATGATCGCCTGCGCGGTGACCGACTTGCCGGAGCCGGACTCGCCGAGCACCGCCAGCGTCTCACCGGCGTGCACGGAGTAGTCGACACCGTTGACCGCCTTCGCGGTGCCCTCTCTGGTGCGGAACTCCACGTGCAGGTTGCGTACGTCGAGCAGCGGCCCGCTGTCGCCGTCGGCGGGCGGACCCGCGGACATCGCCATCGCCGCCTCCGTGGCTCCTGTGCCACCTGTTGGCATCGCGACGCCTCCTAGCGCAACTTGGGGTCGAGGGCGTCGCGAACCGCGTCGCCGAGCATGATGAACGCCAGCACGGTGATGCTGAGCGCCCCGGCCGGCCACAGCAGCATGTGCGGCGCGTTGCGGATCGCGTTGGACGCGTCGGAGATGTCGATGCCCCAGGAGACGGTGGGCGGTTTCAGGCCCACGCCGAGGTAGGACAGCGTCGCCTCCAGCGCGATGTACGTGCCCAGCGCGATGGTGCCGACCACGATCACCGGGGCGACCGCGTTGGGCGCGATATGGCGCACCAGCATCCGGGAGTTGCCGGCGCCGAGCGCGCGGGCGGCCTGCACGTAGTCGTTCTGCCGGGCGGTGATCACCGAGCCGCGGGCGATACGCGCGATCTGCGGCCAGCCCAGCAGGATCATGAACCCGATCACCGGCCACACCGTGGAGTTGGTGACCACCGACAGGAAGACCAGGCCGCCCAGCACCACCGGGATGCCGAAGAACACGTCGCTGATCCGGGACAGGACCGCGTCCCACCAGCCGCCGAAGAACCCGGCGAGGCCGCCGAGCACGCTGCCGAGGATGACCACGCCGGCGGTGGCGCACACGCCGACGGTCACCGACGCCCTGGCCCCGTACACGACCCGGGTGTAGACGTCGCGGCCCTGGTTGTCGAAGCCGAACGGGTGGCCGGCGGACGAACCCTCCTGTGCCCGGGCCAGGTTGGCCTTCAGCGGGTCCTGGGTGGCGATGGTGCCGGGCCAGATCGAGATGAAGACCAGGAAGAGGATGATCAGCGCGGAGATGATGAAGATCGGGTTGCGCCGCAGGTCGCGCCAGGCGTCGGACCACAGGCTGCGGGGCTTTGCGGCCGGGCCGCCCTCCTGGCCCTCCCCCGGCGGCTTCTCCAGGGTCTCCGCGTCGGTCGCGGCCAGGTCCATGCCGCCGCCGAATCCACCGGTCGGCGCGATGGCCTGGTTCGGATCGAACGCTTCGTTCGGGTCGATCGGTTCAGGCATAGCGAATCCTCGGGTCCAGGACCGCGTAGAGCAGGTCGACAAGGAGGTTGGCCAGCAGGAACACCAGCACCAGGATGGTGACGAAGCCGACCACGGTGGGGGCGTTGTTGCGCAGGATGCCCTGGTAGAGCTGGTAGCCGACGCCGTGGATGTTGAAGATCCGCTCGGTGACGATCGCGCCGCCCATCAGGGCGCCGATGTCGGTGCCGATGAAGGTCACCACCGGGATCAGCGAGTTGCGCAGCAGGTGCCGGACGATCACTCGGCGCCGGGGCAGGCCCTTGGCGACGGCGGTACGCACGTAGTCGGCGCGGGTGTTCTCGGCGATGGAGGTGCGGGTGAGCCGGGTGACGTAGGCGAGCGAGACCAGGGCCAACACCAGCCCGGGCAGGAGCAGTTCATTGAACGGCGCGCTCGGCGACACCGAGGGGCTGGTCCACTTCAGCTCCACGCCGAAGATGTACTGCAGCACGTAGCCGGTGACGAAGGTGGGCACCGAGATGACCACCAGCGTCAGCAGCAGCACACCCGTGTCGACCGGCTTGCCTCGCCGCATGCCGGTGATCACGCCGAGCGCGATGCCGATGATGATCTCGAAGATGATGGCCACGATGGTCAGCCGGATGGTGATCGGGAACGCGCTGCCCATCAGCGAGGTCACCGACTGGCCGTTGAAGGCGGTGCCGAAGTTCCCGCTGAAGATGTTCTTCATGTAGTGCAGGTACTGGGCGCCCAGCGAGTGGTCGAGGTACAGGTCGTGCCGGATCTGGGCGGCGGTGGCCGGGTCGGGCGCCTTTTCGCCGAAGAGCGCGGCGACCGGGTCGCCGAGCGCGTAGACCATGAAGAAGATCAGGAACGTGCTGCCGATGAACACCGGGATCATCTGGAGCAGCCGCCGGATCACATAGCGTCCCATGGGGCCTCCTGCACGGGGAGTGGGCGAAGGCCGCACCGGGGCGACCCGGTGCGGCCTCCGGCCGGTCTCACTTGACCTTGATCTCGTTGTAGACCGGGACGCTGAACGGGTTGAGGGAGACGTTGCTCAGGTTCGAGGAGTAGCCCGCGTTGCCGTTCTGGTACCACAGCGGGATCGCCGGCATGTCCTTGACCAGCAGCCTCTCCGCGTCCTGGTAGGTGCTGACGGCCTTGGTGCTGCTGCTCTCGGCATTCGCCTGGTTGACCAGCTTGTCGAACTGCGGGCTGTTGTAGTGCGAGTCGTTGGCCGAGGCGTCGGTGTAGTACAGCGGTTGCAGGAAGTCCTGGATCAGCGGGTAGTCCATCTGCCAGCCGGACCGGAACGGGTTGGTCATCTGCTTGTTGGTGATCTTGTTCCGGAAGTCGGCGAAGGTGCCGGTGGGATCCCCCACGCACGCCTTGTTGTTGCCCAGCGCGTTGTTGATGCTGTTGCAGACCGCGTCCACCCAGTCCTTGTGCGAGCCGGTGTCGGCGTTGTAGCCGATGGTGATCTTCCCGCCGGGCAGGCCGCCGCCCTCCTTGACCAGCTGCTTGGCCTTGGTGGGGTCGTACGTGCACTCCTGGCCGCACAGCCCGGCCTTGTAGCCGCCCGCGCTGCCGAGCACCGGCGAGGTCCAGTCGGTCGCGGGGGTGCGGGTGTTCTGGAAGATCTGCTGGGTGATCAGCTTGCGGTTGATCGCCATCGACAGGCCCTGCCGGACCAGCGCGGACTTCGCCGACGACCAGCGGCTGGAGTACAGCGGGAAGGAGACGGTCTGGATGATGCCGGCCGGCTGGTTGATGTAGCGGCTGCCGAGGTCGGACTTGACGTTCTTGAGCTGCGAGGCCGGGATGTCGTCGACCAGGTCGATGTTGCCGGCCTGCAGGTCGGTGTACGCGGTGTTGTTGTCGGTGTAGACCCGCAGGTCGACGCCCTTGTTCACGGCCGCGTCCGGGCCCTTGTAACCGTCCCACTTGACCAGGGACATCTGGGTGCCCTTGGTGTACTTCTGGATCTCGTACGGCCCGTTGCCGATCGGCTTCTTCAGCCAGGCCGCGTGGTCGGTGTAGAACGACTGCGGCAGCGGATCGAACGCCACGTAGCCGAGGGTGTCGGGCCACAGCGAGAACTTCTGGTTGAGCTTCACCTTGAACTCGGTGTTCGACACCTTCGTCAGACCCGAGAGCTTGGTGGCGGTGGGCTTGGCGCCGACTGCGTCCGGGTGCACCTTGTCATAGCCGGCGATCGGCTCGAAGAACGAGGCGTTGAGCTGAGCGTTCTTCAGCAGGGCGCCGTAGTTCCAGGCGTTGATGAAGGAGTCGGCGGTGACCGGGGTGCCGTCGGAGAACGTGAAGCCCGACTTGAGCTTGATGTCGAAGTTCTGCGCGTCGGTGCTGGTGACCGACTGGGCGATCAGGTTCTCGGCCTTCGCGGTCTTCGGGTTGTACACCTTCAGACCGCGGAAGACCATGTCGAGCACCTTGCCGCCCTGCACCTCGTTGGTGTCGGCCGGCTCCAGCGGGTTCTGCGGGTCTCCCCAGGAGGCGCGGACGATACCGTTGCTGCTCCCGCTGCTGCTACTACTGCTCCCGCCGCCGCAGGCCGTGGCAGCCAGCGCGACCGCCAGCACGCCCACCGCACACCTCACGCGTGTGGCTCCGCGCATCGAACGCCTCCTCATGGGTCACAAATGACATGTAAGTACTCATGACACCCCAATACGGGCATGCCCGCACTTCTTCACTCCCGTGTCGTGGGGCCGAAGTGCGGGGCAGGAGGCGGCCGAGCGGCCGAAGTTCACCCGGTCGGGCGCGCCCGAGCGGGCGCGGGCCCCGGGCCCGCC
>NZ_JACEGK010000518.1:0-5787 GCF_056859195.1 Streptomyces sp. NH27 | reverse complement strand
CCGATTCGACTTCGGCCCAACCCCCGGTTCCACCAGCCCGTTCCGGCCCGCCGTCATCGGCCCGCCGGATGATCCCGCACACCCCGATTCCAGTCATGAAAGGGACGTATCATGGCATCGTCTACCGGCTCGACGGGCGCCGCCCGCAGACTGCGCCGCCGTACCCTGCCCCCGCTGGCACTGGCGGTGTCGGGCATGCTGCTCGCGGCGGCCTGTTCGGGCGCGGGCGGGGCCGGCGGCGGCTCCGGCTCGCACTCCATCAACGTCCTGATGGTCAACAACCCGCAGATGGTCGACCTGCAGAAGCTCACGGCCGCGAACTTCACCAAGTCCACCGGGATCAAGGTGAACTTCACGGTGCTGCCCGAGGACGACGTCCGCGACAAGATCACCCAGGACTTCTCCAGCCAGGCCGGGCAGTACGACGTCGCCACCATCAGCAACTACGAAGCGCCGATCTTCGCCAAGAACAACTGGCTCTCCCCGCTGACCACCGAGGCGAAGGCCGACACCGCCTTCGACCAGAGCGACATCCTGCCCGCGATGCAGCAGTCCCTGACCTACAACGGGCAGCTGTACGCCGAGCCGTTCTACGGCGAGTCGTCGTTCCTGATGTACCGCAAGGACGTCTTCGCCGCGAAGGGCCTGACCATGCCGGCCAACCCGACCTGGACCCAGGTCGCCGACCTCGCGGCGAAGGCCGACGGCGCGCAGAAGGGCATGAAGGGCATCTGCCTGCGCGGCCAGCCCGGTTGGGGCGAGATGATCGCGCCGCTGACCACCGTGGTGAACACCATGGGCGGCACCTGGTTCGACAAGGACTGGAAGGCGCAGGTGGACAGCCCCGCCTTCACCAGGGCGACGCAGTTCTACGTGGACCTGGTGCGCAAGCACGGCGAGGCCGGCGCCGCGCAGTCCGGGTTCACCGAGTGCCTCAACGACCTGGAGCAGAGCAAGGTCGCCATGTGGTACGACGCCACCTCCGCGGCCGGCTCGCTGGAGGGCTCCGGCTCCCCCGTCGCCGGGAAGATCGGCTACGTGCCCGCGCCGGTGGAGCAGACCAGGAACGCCGGCTGGTTGTACACCTGGGCCTGGGGCGTGCAGAAGGCGAGCAAGCACCAGTCCGACGCGTGGAAGTTCATCTCCTGGGCGTCCGGCAAGGGTTACGAGGACCTGGTCGGCAAGCAGTTGGGCTGGTCCCGGGTGCCGGCCGGCAAGCGCGCGTCGACGTACACCAATCCCGAGTACGTCAAGGCGTCCAGCGCCTTCGCCACGCCGACGCTGAACGCGCTGAAGGCCGTCGACCCGGCCGACCCGGGCGTGCAGCCGCGGCCCGCGCCCGGCATCCAGTTCGTCGGCATTCCGGAGTTCACCGACCTGGGCACCCAGGTCTCCCAGCAGCTCTCCTCGGCCATCGCCGGCCGCACCAGCGTGGACAGCGCGCTGAAGGCCGGTCAGAAGCTCGCCGAGAAGGTCGCCGACAAGTACGCCGGCAAGTGAGCGGGAACCCGACACGATGAGTACTCCGTCGATCATCCGACACCGCCACGCGCCGCCGGCCGTATCCCGGTCCGCCGCGGGCCGGGCACCGCGCCGGCCGCGCGGTGCCTGGGCCCGGCGGGCGCCCCTGCTGCCCGCCCTGATCTTCATGATCGTGGTCACCCAACTGCCGTTCGTCGGAACCCTGGTGATCTCGTTCATGCGCTGGAACGCCCTGGACCCCGCCGACAAGGGCTTCACCGGGTTCGACAACTACAAGGAGGAGTTCACCGATCCGCAGCTGCGCTCGGCGCTGACCACCACGGTCGTGCTGACCGTCACGGTGGTGCTGGTCAGCCTGGTGCTGGGGCTGGGCCTCGCACTGCTGATGGACCGCAAGTTCCCCGGCCGCGGCGCGGTGCGCACCCTGCTGATCACCCCGTTCCTGGTGGTGCCGGTCGCCTCCGCGCTGCTGTGGAAGCACGCCCTGTACAACGCCACCTACGGCTTCATCAACGGCTCGCTCACCTGGCTGTGGAGCCTGTTCGGCAGCGACTCCGCGCCGCAGCCCGACTGGCTGTCGACCTCGCCGAAGCTCGCCGTCGAGGCATCGCTGATCTGGCAGTGGACCCCGTTCATGATGCTGATCCTGCTGGCCGGCCTGCAAAGCCGCCCCACCGACGTGGTCGAGGCGGCCCGGGTGGACGGCGCCGGCAGCTGGGACATCTTCCGCTACCTGACCTTCCCGCACCTGCGCCGCTACCTGGAACTGGCCGCGCTGCTCGGCACGGTCTACGTGGTGCAGAACTTCGACGCCGTCTTCACCCTCACCTCCGGCGGCCTGGGCACCGCCAACCTCCCCTACGCCGTCTACAGCACCTTCTACGAGGCCCACGACTACGGGCAGGCGTCCGCCGAGGGCGTGATCGTGGTGATCCTGTCGATCGTCGTGGCGACCTTCGCGCTGCGCTCGGTCTCGTCGCTGCTCAGGGAGGAGACCCACTGATGGCCGCCACCACCCTCGACGTCCGGGCCGCCGCGCCCGTCGCCGGCATCGCGCCGCGCGAGCGGAAGGAACGGCGCTCGCGCAGGCTGCTGGCGCTGGGCGCCTGGCTGTGCGGGATCGTCTTCTTCCTGCCCTTCGCGTGGATGGTGCTGACTTCCTTCCACAGCGAGCAGGACGCCGGCACCAACCCGCCGAAGATCGACGCCCCGCTCACCCTGCACGGCTACCGCGAGTTCTTCGGCTCCGGCACCGGGGTCAGCCCGTGGCCGCCGCTGATCAACTCCCTCACCGCCGGCGTAGTCTCGACCCTGCTGGTGCTGCTGCTGGCCACCCCGGCGGCGTACGCGCTGTCCATCAAACCGGTCCGCAAGTGGACCGACGCGATGTTCTTCTTCCTGTCCACCAAGATGCTGCCGGTCGTCGCCGGTCTGCTGCCGGTCTACCTGATCGCGAAGAACATCGGCATGCTCGACAACATCTGGCTGCTGGTCATCCTCTACACCTCGATGAACCTGCCGATCGCGGTGTGGATGATGCGGTCCTTCCTCGCCGACGTGCCCGGCGCCATCATCGAGGCCGCGTCCATCGACGGCGCCGGACTGCCCACCATCCTGGTCAGGATCGTCGCGCCGATCGTCGCGCCCGGCATCGCGGCGACCGCCCTGATCTCGTTCATCTTCAGCTGGAACGAGCTGCTCTTCGCCCGGGTCCTCACCGGCGTCACGGCGGGCACCGCGCCCGTCTTCCTGACCAGCTTCGTCACCAGCCAGGGCCTGTTCCTGGCGAAGGTGTGCGCCGCCGCCGTCTGCATCTCCCTGCCGGTGCTCGCCGCCGGGTTCGCCGCCCAGGACAAGCTCGTCCAGGGCCTCTCCCTTGGAGCCGTCAAGTGAAAGCAGCCGTCATCAGCTCTCCCGGCCAGGTCGGCGTCGAGACCGTGGACGACCCGGCGCCCGGGCCGTCCGAGGTGGTCGTCCAGGTCGCCGCGTGCGGCCTGTGCGGCACCGATCTGCACATCCTCCAGGGGGAGTTCGCGCCGACGCTGCCGATCGTGCCGGGTCACGAGTTCGCCGGTGAGATCGTCGCGGTCGGCGCCGAGGTGCGTGGCCTGTCCGCCGGCGACCGGGTCGCGGTCGACCCGTCGCTGTACTGCCACGAGTGCCACTACTGCCGGATCGGCCGCAACAACCTGTGCGAGCGGTGGAACGCCATCGGTGTCACCAAGCCCGGCGGCGCCGCGGAGTTCGCGGCCGCCCCGGCGGCGAACTGCGTCAAGCTCCCCGAGCACATAGCCACCCGCGACGCCGCCCTGATCGAGCCGCTGTCCTGCGCGGTGCGCGGCTACGACATCCTGCGCTCCCAGCTCGCCACCCACGTCCTCATCTACGGCTCCGGCACGATGGGCCTGATGATGATGGAGCTGGCCAAGCGCACCGGCGCGGCGAGCGTCGACATGGTGGACGTCAACGAGGAGCGGCTGAGCACCGCCCGGCACCTGGGCTGCTCCGCGACCGCCACCACCGCAGACGAACTCGACCAGCCGCGCGGCTGGGACGTCGTCATCGACGCCACCGGCAACGCCGCCGCCATCCAGGACGCCCTCGGCCGGGTCGGCAAGGGCGGCACCTTCCTCCAGTTCGGCGTCGCCGACTACGCCGCCCGCGCCACCATCGAGCCGTACAAGATCTACAACCAGGAGATCACCATCACCGGCTCCATGGCGGTGCTGCACAGCTACGAGCGGGCCGCGGAGCTGTTCGCCGGCGGGGTGCTCGACCCCGAGGTGTTCATCAGCGACCGCCTGCCGCTGGTGGACTACGCGGCGGCCCTGCAGCGCTTCCAGGCGGGCGTGGGCCGCAAGATCCAGGTCCTGCCGTAGGGCGTCGCACGGGGTCCGCAGCGGGTTCGCGGCGGGGATTACGGGGGGTTCGCGGTGGGGCCTGCTCGGCGGCGGCACCTCCGCGACCGCCGCGACCCGCGCACGGCTGAGCGACGCCACCGGCACCGAGACCCCGTGGCCCGAGGTGGCCGGGGCACTGTGGTACGCGGTACGGGCCGCCGGCATCACCTGCTCCCGGGCCGGGGCGGCCCCGCCGACCTACGAGGAACTGGACCGCCCGCCCGCCTGACTCACGTCACGGCCGGCCTGACTCACGTCACCGCGGCCGGATCGCGCGGGAACGGCATCCCGCTCACGCGAAGTGGACCACGATCCGGCCCTGGTTGGACGGGTCGGTCTCGAAACTCCGGTACAGCCGCTTCAGATGGGGCTGCCGCAGCGTCGCCAGCACCCTGGACCTGAGCTTCCCCGAGCCCTTGCCCGCGATGATCTCCACCCGGTCCGCCTTCGTCGCCGCGGCCCTGAAGATGATCTCCCGTACCGCCCGGTCGATGTCGCGATCGCTCCGGAACAGCGGATGCAGGTCGAGTGTGAGTGTCATCGGTGCCACGCCTTCCCTGCCGCCCGCACGCCGGCGGCACCGCTCGTGCGGCGCGGCCACGAGTACCGTACTCCCGGCCGCAAAACCCCGTGGCGGCGCGGGGACGCGTACGGCTACGGTCGCAGGATGACCACTCGTACGTTCCGGATCACGGTGCGCGGTGTCTTCGACGGGCTCGACGCCGACCAGCGCGCGGAGTTGCTGGCGCACGCGCCCGAACACGACGTCCTGCGCGCGGCCTTCACCCCCGAAGGGCACCTCAGCTACGACCTCGCGGCGCGCACCGCGTTCACCTTCCGGTTCGCGGACTCCGGCGAGGCCGAGGAGGACATCGTGGCGGCGACCGCCCGCGCCGAGGCCGCCGCGCGGGCGTGGCTCACCGAGCGCGGCTACGGCTTCGCGAAGCTGCGGTCCCAGGCGGAGGACCTGTCCCAGGCGCCCCTGGGCAAGCGGCAGCGGCGCGAGGCGGCCAGGAACCCGGTTTAAGGCCCGCCGGTCGGGAACAGGGCCTGGTGCGGGTCCGGGTCCCGACTGGTCAGGGCCCGGATGCGGGTGTGGGTGCGGGTCCAGGCGGGTCCGACACCGGGCGGTTACCGGGCGCGGCGGGTGCGTTACAGCCGGCTATGCCCGTCACGGCGCCGGGTAGATGTCCCCCGCGGCCATCATGCTCTCCTGCTCGCAGTCGAACTCCATCTGCTTCACCCGCTGTTGGAGCTTCCTGCGCTCCTTCGGGTCGCCGCTGCGCTCCGCGTCCGCCTCCAGTGCGAACGCCTCCTCGCGCATTTCCCTGACGTGCCGCTCGTTGGCCGGGCCGTTCTCGTTCATATCGCCCCACTCCGTACCCGAGAGCCGATACCTCCACCC
>NZ_JACEGK010000517.1:0-5805 GCF_056859195.1 Streptomyces sp. NH27 | reverse complement strand
CCGCCCGACCTGCCGAAACCCGCAGGTACACGGGACAATGGAGCGACGGCCGTCGGCCGCCGTACGGGGGCCGTCCGTGAGGCGGATGTGCCGGAACCGGAGGAGGGCTCGAAACCCATGGCCCAGACAAACCACCCGAATGTACCCGCGCAGGCGGCCCAGGCAGCCCAAGCAGCCGCGAGCACGAGCGGGCACGCCTCGAACGGCACCTTCAGCGCCCCCGACGGCTCCTTCCGGCCGCGCGTCGTCCCCGATCTCGACCCTGATCCCGACCCCGAACCGCCCGGGCTGGCCGAGGCGGGCGAGGAATTCGGCGAGGAACTCCCGCAGGGCCGCTTCCTGGACCGCGAGCGCAGCTGGCTGGCGTTCAACGAGCGGGTCCTCGAACTCGCCGAGGACCCCACCACCCCGCTGCTGGAGCGGGCGAACTTCCTGGCCATATTCGCGAGCAACCTCGACGAGTTCTTCATGGTCCGGGTGGCCGGCCTCAAGCGCAGGATGGCCACCGGCGTCGCCACCCGCTCCGCGTCCGGCCTGCAGCCGCGCGACGTGCTGGACCTGATCCTGACCCGTTCCCGCGAGCTGATGGCCCGGCACGCCGCCTGCTTCCAGAACGACGTCGGCCCGCAGCTGGCCGACGAGGGCATCCACGTCATCCGCTGGGGCGACCTCACCGGCCAGGAGCAGGCCCGGCTGGCCACGCTCTTCCGCAAGCAGATCTTCCCGGTGCTGACCCCGCTCGCGGTCGATCCGGCACACCCCTTCCCGTACATCTCCGGCCTGTCGCTGAACCTCGCGGTGGTGGTCCGCAACCCGGTCTCCGGGCACGAGCACTTCGCCCGGGTGAAGGTGCCGCCGATCCTGTCCCGGCTGCTGGAGGCGAGCCCGCAGCGGTACGTCCCGCTGGAGGACGTGATCGCCGCCCACCTCGACGAGCTGTTCCCGGGCATGGAGGTCCTCGACCACCACATGTTCCGCGTCACCCGCAACGAGGACCTGGAGGTCGAGGAGGACGACGCGGAGAACCTGCTCCAGGCGCTGGAGAAGGAGCTGATGCGGCGCCGCTTCGGGCCGCCGGTGCGGCTGGAGGTCGAGGAGTCGATCGCGCCGCGCGTGCTCGACCTGCTCGTCCACGAGCTGAAGATGAAGCACACCGAGGTCTATCCGCTGCCCGGCCCGCTCGACCTGACCGGGCTGTTCGCGATCGCCGCGCTGGACCGCGAGGAGCTGAAGTTCCCGCCCTACGTGGCCGGCACCCACCGCGACCTCGCCGAGGTCGAGTCCGCCTCGCCGCCGGACATCTTCGCCGCGATGCGCGAGCGGGACATCCTGCTGCACCACCCGTACGACTCGTTCTCCACCTCGGTGCAGTCCTTCCTCGACCAGGCCGCCGCCGACCCCGACGTGCTGGCCATCAAGCAGACGCTCTACCGCACCTCCGGCGACTCGCCGATCGTGGACGCGCTGATCGACGCGGCCGAGGCGGGCAAGCAGGTGCTGGTGCTGGTCGAGATCAAGGCCCGCTTCGACGAGCAGGCCAACATCAAGTGGGCCCGCAAGCTGGAGGAGGCCGGCTGCCATGTCGTCTACGGCCTGGTCGGCCTCAAGACACACTGCAAGCTGTCGCTGGTGGTCCGCCAGGAAGGCGACACCCTGCGCCGCTACAGCCACGTCGGCACCGGCAACTACCACCCGAAGACCGCCCGGCTCTACGAGGACCTGGGCCTGCTCACCGCCGACCCCAAGGTCGGCGCGGACCTCTCCCACCTGTTCAACCGGCTGTCCGGCTACTCGCGCCGCGAGACGTACAACCGGCTGCTGGTCGCCCCGCGCAGCCTGCGCGACGGGCTGATCCAGCGCATCCTCGCCGAGATCGGCCACCACCGCGCCGGGCGCCCCGCCTACGTGCGGATCAAGGTCAACTCGATCGTCGACGAGGTGGTGATCGACGCGCTCTACCGCGCCGCCCAGGCCGGCGTGCCGGTCGACATCTGGGTGCGCGGCATCTGCGCGGTCAGACCCGGCGTCGACGGCCTGTCGGAGAACGTCCGGGTGCGCAGCGTGCTCGGCCGGTTCCTGGAGCACTCCCGGGTGTTCATCTTCGGCAACGGCGGCGAGCCCGAGGTGTGGCTGGGCAGCGCCGACATGATGCACCGCAACCTCGACCGCCGGATCGAGGCGCTGGTACGGGTCATCGACCCGGGCCACCGCGCCACCCTCAACGGATTGCTGGAGACCGGGATGTCGGATGCCACGGCGTCCTGGCACCTGGCGGCCGACGGCGACTGGACCCGGCACAGCACCGACTCCGACGGCCGCCCGCTGCGCAACGTCCAGGAAATGCTCATCGACGCCCGGAGGCGCCGGCGTGGCCCGTCAGCAGCAACATAGCGACCTGCTCGCACAGGAGATCCCCGGTCGACCGGGCGACGGCACGGACACGGGGAGCAGCGCGGTGGGCGTCAGCACGGGGGCCGACGGCGGAAGCGCGGGCGGGGCACTGTCGTCCTATCTGCGCACGCAGGCGACCGCGTTCCTGCGCGGGCTCGGCGTGCGCGGCGACGACGAGGCCGTGGCGGACGCGCTGCTGCGCGGCAGCGCCCGGCGGATCGCCGGCGTGCTGCACACCTACGGCGAGCTGACCGACCCCGCCTGGGCCGAGCCGATGCGGGCCGAGCTGGGCTGGCTGGGCGCCACCCTCGGCCGCGAGCCGCAGTACGCGGTGCGGCTCGGCCGCCTGCTGGACGCCCTGCGCCGGCTGTCGGCCCTCGCCCCGCCCGAGGACCCGCTCCCGCCTGCGCCGCTCCCGGCTCCGACGGCGACCGGCCCGGTCGAGACGTCCGGCCGGACCTCGCCGCCCGGCGCGAAGCCCGTACCGCTCCCCCAAGGCGCCTGGCGCGCCTCCGCCCCGGCGACCGGCAGGGGCTTCGCGGCCGGGCCGGAGTACCGCGGGCGTACGGGCACGGGCGCGGACTCGGCTGTCGGCGGCGGCCCCGGGACGGAGCCGGCGGGCGCGGGCGGCCGGACCCCCGGGCCGAGGTCGGGCGGAGCAGGCGGCGGCGGCGCGGCGGTCGCCGCACGCGGCGCGGGGGCCGCGCTGACGGGCGCACCGCTGGCGGTCGGGGCGGCGCGGGCCGCCGCGCTGCTGGAGCGGCAGCTCACCCTGGCCCGTACCCGGGCGCACTCGGCGACCTTGCAGGCGATGGGCTCGGCCCGCTTCCACGCGCTGGCCGACTCCATCGCGGTGCTCGCCTCCGAGGTGCCGCTCACCGCGCGGGCCGGCGCGCCAGCGGCCGCCGTGCTGCCGCCGCTGGCCGAGCAGGCGCGCACCCGGCTCGCCGAGGCGGCTGCCACGCTGCCGTTGCGCCGGGCCGCGCACCCGTACAACGCCGAAGCCGTGCAGGCCGCGCTCGGCGCCGAACTCACCGCGGACCTGCAGGACGCGCCCTGGCACCAGGTGCGCATCCTGCTGCGGCTGAGCCGGTACGCCGCCGAGGTGCCCGGCGCCGGCGGCCACGGCGACCCCCGGCTGGCCGAGGCCGCGCTCGTCCTCCAGCGGCACCACGAGGCCGCCGAGTCGGCCGCCGCGGTGTCCGCCGCGGCCCGCACCCCCCGGATCGCCCCGGCCACCGCGTACGCGCTGGGGGTGCTGCACGCCGACCAGCGGCATGAGGTGGAGGCCGCCCGCTTCGCGTTCTCCCGGTTGTGGCAGTCATGACCACCACGGTCAGGGCGGCCGGCACCGTGCTGTGGCGACGCGCCGCGCACGGCGCCGGGATCGAGATCGCGCTCATCCACCGGCCGCGGTACGACGACTGGAGCCTGCCCAAGGGCAAGTTGAAGCGGGGCGAGGACCACGCGGCGGCCGCGGTGCGCGAGACCCGTGAGGAGACCGGCATGGAGTGCGTGCTCGGCACGCCGCTGCCGGCCGCGTACTACTGGACCGCCGGGCACCCCAAGGAGGTCCGCTACTGGGCCGCCGAGGCGCCCTCTGCGTCCGCCGCGCCGCCCTTCTCGCCCAACGACGAGGTCGACCGGGTGGCCTGGCTCGCCCCGGACGTGGCCAGGCAGCGGCTCACCCACGACCGGGACCGCGAACTGATCGCCGCGCTGCTGCGCACCCTGGCGGACTGACCGGCCGGACGCAGGGCCCAGGGCACAGGCCCCGTCCCCGCGTCCCGCACGTCACGCATCGCACGACCGCGCGCCCGTCCCCGTACCGCCGTACCGCCGACGCGCAGGCCGCCCTCGTACCGCCCTCGTACCGCCCTCGTACCGCTGACGCACGCCCGTCGCCGGGTGCCGACGGGCGCTCCCGGCTGCCGTCCGCAGGGCCGCGGACGGCGGTCCATGCCCAGGTCACCCGCGCCTCGGGCACCTCACCCGGCTCATCCGAGCCGCCCCCGCGCACCGGGCCACCACACCGACGGATGAGGTTCACCTCGCGTTCACTCTCTCCCGTTGGTCGCTTCATCTGATCTGCCTAATTTCGGCCTTACCGGTGAGCAGCAGTGCGCCGGGTGGATGCAGATAACCAAACCCTCTGCTTCGCCGTCCACCGGCGGGCTTTTGGAAGGAACACACGAAGGTGAAGCTTCAGCGTAAGAGCGGAATGCGGGCCTTGACCGTCGGCGCGGTCGCGATTACCGGCGCGCTGGTCCTGACCGCCTGCGGTTCGGACAACAACGACAGCAGTGACAAGAGCTCGTCGTCGCCCAGCGGTTCGGCCGGCACGACCTCCAACGCATCGTCGATCTCCTGCGCCAAGGGACAGGTCCTGTCCTCCGGCTCCACCGCTCAGCAGAACGCGATGGAAGTCTGGGTGAAGAACTACCAGCAGGCGTGTTCCGGCGCGACGATCAACTACAAGCCGTCGTCGTCCGGCCAGGGCATCATCGACTTCAACCAGGGCACGGACGCCTTCGCCGGTTCCGACTCCCCGCTCGCCCCCGACGAGATCGCGTCCTCCAAGCAGGTGTGCACCGGCGGCGAGGGCATCAGCATCCCGATGGTCGGCGGCCCGATCGCCATCGGCTACAACCTGCCCGGCGTGAGCAACCTGGTGCTGGACGCCCCGACGCTGGCGAAGATCTTCAACAGCAAGATCACCAAGTGGAACGACCCGGCGATCAAGGCGCTCAACCCGGGCGCCAACCTGCCGAGCACCAAGATCCAGAGCTTCCACCGCCAGGACGACTCCGGCACCACCGACAACCTCACCAAGTACCTCGGTGGCGCGGCCAAGGCCGACTGGCCCTACCCGCACGCCAAGGCGTGGGCGGGCCGGGGCGGCCAGGCCGTCGCCCAGTCCTCCGGTGTGGCCTCGCAGGTCAAGCAGACCGAGGGCGCGATCGGCTACTTCGAGCTGTCCTACGCAACCGCCGACCAGATCCCGACCGTCAAGATCGCCACCGGCGCCTCGCAGCCGGTCGAGGCCAGCAGCGCCAACGCCTCCGCGGGCATCGCGCAGGCCAAGATCGTCGGCACCGGCTCCGACCTGGCCCTCGACCTGAGCGCCGCGTACGTCACCAAGGCGGACAACGCCTACCCGATCGTCCTGGTGACGTACGAGATCGCCTGCGACAAGGGCAACAAGTCCGCCGGCCTGCCGCTGACGAAGTCCTTCCTGAACTACATCGCGAGCGCCGACGGCCAGGGCCAGCTGGCCACCGCCGGCTACGCCCCGCTGCCCGACACTATCGCCGCGAAGGTCCGCTCCACCATCTCCGCCCTCTCCTGACCCACGCGGCGGGCCCCGCGGTCGACACGACCACCGCGGGGCCCGCCGCACATCCGGTGCACCGC
>NZ_JACEGK010000516.1:0-5808 GCF_056859195.1 Streptomyces sp. NH27 | reverse complement strand
GCGGTGGGCCTGCGAAGCCGCGCCGGGGGTCGGATGTGCGGGAGGGGATGACGCGTCCCTCCAGGACCTCGCGGGGGCCGTCGGAGGCTTGGTTACGGGGTTCCTGCGGGGGCTGCTGCCCCGGCCCTTCACTCATGTGGCGCATCATATTGCCGCCGCGGCCCCGGAAAAGGACTTGGGGCAGGTCCGTGGCGGCAGGGAGAATCCGGGTCATGGGTCATGTGGAAGCCGCGCACATCGAGTACTACCTCCCGGACGGCCGGGCGCTGCTCGGTGATGTCTCGTTCCGGGTCGGCGACGGCGCCGCGGTGGCCCTGGTGGGCCCCAACGGCGCGGGCAAGACGACGCTGTTGCGGCTGATCTCAGGTGAGCTGAAGCCGCACGGCGGCACCGTCACGGTCAGCGGCGGCCTCGGCGTGATGCGCCAGTTCGTGGGCAGCGTCCGCGACGACCGCACCGTCCGCGACCTGCTGGTGTCCGTCGCGCACCCCCGTATCCAGGCCGCCGCGAAGGCCGTCGACGCCGCCGAGCTGGCGATCATGGCGCAGGACGACGAACCCGCGCAGATGGCGTACGCCACGGCGCTGAGCGAGTGGGCGGAGGCGCGCGGGTACGAGGCGGAGACGCTGTGGGACATGTGCACCATGGCCGCGCTCGGGGTGCCGTACGACCGGGCGCAGTGGCGCGAGGTGAAGACGCTCTCCGGTGGTGAGCAGAAGCGGCTGGTGCTGGAGGCGCTGCTGCGCGGCCCGGACGAGGTGCTGCTGCTGGACGAGCCGGACAACTACCTGGACGTGCCGGGCAAGCGCTGGCTGGAGGAGCAGATCGCGCAGACCCGCAAGACCGTGCTGTTCGTCAGCCACGACCGCGAGCTGCTGTCGCGTACCGCGGAGAAGATCGTCAGCGTGGAGACGGGCCCGGCCGGGTCCACCACGTGGGTGCACGGCGGCGGCTTCGACACCTTCCACGAGGCCCGCAAGGAGCGCTTCGCCCGGTTCGAGGAGCTGCGCCGCCGCTGGGACGAGGAGCACGCCAAGATCAAGGCGATGGTGCTGCGGCTGCGGCAGCAGGCGGCCAACAGCCCCGACATGGCCTCGCGGTACCACGCGGCGCAGACCCGGCTGCGGCGGTTCGAGGAGGCGGGCGCGCCGCAGGAGCCGCCGCGCGAGCAGGACATCCGGATGCGGCTCCAGGGCGGCCGCACCGGGGTGCGCGCGGTCACCTGCGAGCAACTCGAACTGACCGGCCTGATGCGGCCGTTCGACCTGGAGGTGTTCTACGGCGAGCGGGTCGCGGTGCTGGGCTCCAACGGCTCGGGCAAGTCGCACTTCCTGCGGCTGCTGGCCGGGGACACGTCGGTCGCGCACAGCGGGGCGTACAAGCTGGGCGCCCGGGTGGTGCCCGGGCACTTCGCGCAGACGCACGCCCACCCCGAGCTGACCGGCCGCACCCTGGTGGACATCCTGTGGGCCGAGCACGCCCGCGACCGCGGCCGCGCGATGTCCGTGCTGCGGCGGTACGAACTCGAGCGGCAGGGCGACCAGCCCTTCGACAAGCTGTCCGGCGGCCAGCAGGCCCGCTTCCAGATCCTCCTGATGGAGCTCCAGGGCACCACCGCCCTGCTGCTGGACGAGCCGACGGACAACCTCGACCTGGAGAGCGCGGAGGCCCTCCAGGACGGCCTGGAGGCTTACGACGGCACCGTCCTCGCGGTCACCCACGACCGCTGGTTCGCCCGCGCCTTCGACCGCTACCTCGTCTTCGGCTCCGACGGCGTGGTCCGCGAAACGGCGGAGCCGGTCTGGGACGAGCGCCGCGTGGACCGGCCGCGCTGACCTCTTCGGGTCCGCCGGGCTCGGTGGCCTTCTTTTCGCGGAAGAGCCGCGCAGAACCAGGGGCGCGGGGAACGGCGCGCGCAACCCGCCACCGGCAGGTGGGCCCGGAACGGACAGAACACACCACCCTGGAGGGTTGCCCCCGGCCCCCCGCAGGGGATCGTTTTGACCCGCCCGGGTGCACACGGGTATTCTGCGATGTCGTTATGCGTATTGGCTTGCTCTATCTCACGTGAGAGGCCCTTACGCCGGTCCACCGGGCCGATGACCAGCGGTAGGCCCATGGGTTGCGTCCCCTTGTGTCACCAAGGCTGTCGTGATCGCCGGGTGAACCTTGTCAGGACCAACTCACCGAAGATAGCGAAGGCTAACGACCGTGCGTACGTACAGCCCCAAGCCCGGCGACGTTCAGCGCCAGTGGCATGTCATCGACGCGCAGGACGTCGTCCTGGGTCGTCTGGCGACCCAGGCCGCGACCCTCCTGCGGGGCAAGCACAAGCCCATCTACGCGCCCCACGTCGACACCGGTGACTTCGTCATCATCATCAACGCCGACAAGGTGCACCTGTCCGGGAACAAGAAGACCCAGAAGATGGCCTACCGCCACTCCGGGTACCCGGGCGGCCTGCGCTCCGTGCGTTATGACGAGCTGCTGGCCAAGAGCCCGGAGAAGGCCGTCGAGAAGGCCGTCAAGGGCATGCTCCCCAAGAACACCCTGGGCCGCCAGATGCTCACCAAGCTGAAGGTCTACTCGGGCGACCAGCACCCGCACGCTGCCCAGCAGCCGGTGCCGTTCGAGATCACCCAGGTCGCGCAGTAGTCCCGGCCACCTGCTACCAGAAAGAATCTGAGGAGAATCGTGGCTGAGACCACCGCCGAGACCGTCGTCGAGGGCGAAGAGTCCTACGACGAGATCACGACCTTCGAGTCCGAGGCTGTCGAGGGGGAGTACACCTCCGAGTCGCTGGCCTCCCGCTTCGGCGACCCGCAGCCGGCTGCCGGCACCGGCCGCCGCAAGCGCTCGATCGCCCGCGTCCGGATCATCCCCGGCAGCGGCAAGTGGAAGATCAACGGTCGCACCCTTGAGGGCTACTTCCCCAACAAGGTGCACCAGCAGGAAGTCAACGAGCCGTTCAAGGTGCTCGAGCTCGACGGTCGTTACGACGTCGTCGCCCGCATCTCCGGCGGCGGCATCTCCGGCCAGGCCGGTGCGCTGCGCCTGGGCGTCGCCCGTGCGCTCAACGAGGCGGACGTCGACAACAACCGCGGCGCGCTCAAGAAGGCCGGCTTCCTGACCCGTGACGACCGCGCGGTCGAGCGGAAGAAGGCCGGTCTGAAGAAGGCCCGCAAGGCGCCGCAGTTCAGCAAGCGCTAGTCGTCCCGGCGGGGGAGCCGGGCATTCCGCTTCACCCCGTTCGGCGCGCAACGCAACGCCCCGGAGGCACATCGGTGCCTCCGGGGCGTTCGCATGATGAGCTAGGGGCGTATATGTGTGCTTGTACGACCCAGCGGTATCGCGACACACGCAAAGCAGAGCCGCCGCATCGCATCGGAGGAAACACTGTGGGACGACTCTTCGGCACCGACGGGGTGCGGGGCATCGCCAACGCCGACCTGACCGCGGAGCTGGCGCTCGGCTTGTCGGTCGCGGCGGCGCATGTACTGGCCGAGGCGGGCAGTTTCGCCGGGCACCGGCCGGTGGCCGTGGTCGGGCGCGATCCGCGTGCCTCGGGTGAGTTCCTGGAAGCCGCCGTGGTGGCGGGTCTGGCCAGCGCGGGCGTGGACGTCCTGCGCGTCGGTGTGCTGCCCACTCCCGCGGTGGCGTATCTCACCGGCGCGCTGGGCGCCGACCTCGGCGTGATGCTCTCCGCCAGCCACAACGCCATGCCGGACAACGGCGTCAAGTTCCTGGCCCGGGGCGGTCACAAGCTCGACGACGAGCTGGAGGACCGGATCGAGGCGATCTACCAGGAGCACCGCACCGGCGCCCCGTGGGTCCGCCCGACCGGCGCCGGCGTCGGCCGGGTCCGCGACTACGACGAGGGCTTCGACCGCTACGTCGCGCACCTGATCGCGGTGCTGCCGAACCGGCTCGACGGCCTGAAGATCGTGCTCGACGAGGCGCACGGCGCGGCCTCCCGGGTGTCGCCCGAGGCGTTCTCCCGGGCCGGCGCCGAGGTGATCACGATCGGCGCCCAGCCCGACGGCCTCAACATCAACGACGGCTGCGGCTCCACCCACCTCGATCTGCTCAAGGCCACCGTGGTCGAGCACGGCGCGGACCTGGGCATCGCCCACGACGGCGACGCCGACCGCTGCCTGGCCGTCGACGCGGCCGGCGAGGAGGTCGACGGCGACCAGATCCTGGCCGTGCTGGCGCTGGCGCTGCGCGAGCAGGGCACGCTGCGGGAGAACACCGTGGTCGCCACGGTGATGTCAAACCTCGGCTTCAAGCTGGCCATGGAGCGCGAGGGCATCACCTTCGTGCAGACCGCGGTCGGCGACCGCTACGTGCTGGAGTCGATGAAGGAGCACGGCTACGCGCTCGGCGGCGAGCAGTCGGGCCACGTCATCGTGCTGGACCACGCCACCACCGGTGACGGCACCCTGACCGGGCTGCTGCTGGCCGCCCGGGTCGCCGCCACCGGCCGTTCGCTCGCCGACCTGGCCACCGTCATGCAGCGGCTGCCCCAGGTGCTCGTCAACGTCTCCGACGTCGACAAGGGCCGGATGTCCCGCGCACCCGAACTGGCCGTCGCCGTCACCGAGGCCGAGGCCGAACTCGGCACCACCGGACGGGTGTTGCTGCGTCCCTCGGGCACCGAACCCCTGGTGCGGGTGATGGTCGAGGCCGCCGACATCGACCACGCGCGCACGGTGGCCGGGCGGCTGGCGGACCTGGTCAAGGCGACGCTGGGGTAGTAGCCCGGCCAGGGTGCGGGCCGGTCGGAGACGCCGGTCGGCCGGCGGCCGGGTTCACCCGGGACGGTCAGAGCGGGCTCCGGCCCGGGCCGCCACGGGTGAACAGGCGCTTGGGATACCGCTTCACGCTGCTCGCCCAGTACCACTTCTGGGCGAGCAGCGTCAGCGTGCCGGCCGCCGCGATGCCCGCCAGGTTCAGCACGAGCTGCAGGGCAGAGCCCCAGAGCTCGTGCCAGTCGGTGTACGAGATGGCCAGCGCCGCGTTCGCGGCGGCCGGCACGGTCGTCACCGAGATCGCCACGCCGACCAGCGCCCCGGACTTCGCCGACGTCAACGACAGGATTCCGGCGATCCCGGCGAGGAAGGCCACCACGAAGGAGTCCGCGGTCGGCTGCCAGATGAACTGGGTGGCCGGGTGCGGGGCGGAGAACTTCGCGTGGGTGAACACGCCGGCGGCGTCCAGGATCTCCGCGAAGGCGCCGGTGAGCAGCACCGCCATCGGGAAGCCGACCAGCAGCGCCACCAGCGAGCGCCGGGCCAGCGAGGCGTCGCGCCGGACCAGGGACGTACAGAACCCGGCCAGCGGGCCGAACTCCGGGCCGACGACCATCGCGCCGACGATCAGGATCGAGCTGTCCAGCATCACCCCGTAGGCGGCGAGCATGGTCGCCACCGTGAGGAACGCCAGATAGGTGACGGTGAGCGTGGACTCCTCGTGGGTCTCCTCGACCAGGGACTCCCACAGCACGGCGTCGGCGCCCTCGCCCGGTGCCTCCTCCTCCGCCCGGTCGGCGCTCTTCGAGAGGGTCAGCTCGACCGGATCGACCTCGATCAAGCCGTTCTCGGCGACGCCGAGCTCGCGCAGCGCGGCCAGCAGCGGGTCGGCCGCCTCGCGTGCCACCTCGCACGTCAGCAGGTCGCCGGGCGGTTCGATTGCGGCACCGCGCAGCAGGGTGAGGTGGGTGGTGCCAACGGTGTTCCGCACCAGGTCGCAGACCTGTTCGGTGTGGTCGGACGGCACGATCAGCCGCAGGTGAAGCACGGGTTGCTC
>NZ_JACEGK010000515.1:0-5832 GCF_056859195.1 Streptomyces sp. NH27 | reverse complement strand
GCACGCCCCCATCCTGCCGCGGCCCGCGACGCCGCCCCCCACTTGCCGACCGGTCTCAGTCGAAGACGTGAGCGGGGGGTGACGGGGAGGCGGTGGCCGTGGCGTCGGTGATGACGGGGGCGCCGGCGGTGAAGTCGGCGAGGGCGCGGCCGTGTTCGAGGCGGCCCGGGTGGGGGTCGGTGGCGACACGGCGGGTGAGTTCGGCGACCGGGAGGGGGCGGTCGGCGGCGAGGAGGATCGCGTTGCCGAAGCGCCGGCCGCGCAGCACCGCCGGGTCGGCGGCGACCGCGGTCTCGCTGAACACGGCCTGTGCGGTGGCGACTTGGCCGCGCAGGAAGGCGAGCGCGCCGCCGTCGGTGAGGTTGGCGGCGTAGTGGCCCTGGGGGTCGAGCGCACGGCGGATGTCGGCGAGGAACTCGGCGCTGGTCAGGTGCGCGGGAGTGCGGGCGGCCGCGAAGACGTCGGCGATCAGCAGGTCGGCCCAGCCGTCGGGGACCTTCGCCAGTCCCTCCCGCGCGTCGCCGCCGCGTACCTTGATCCGCCAGGTGCGGTCCCACGGGAGTTCGGCCCGGACCAGTTCGGTCAGCGCGGTGTCGAGCTCGACGACCTGCTGGGTCGAGCGCGGCCGGGTGTGCGCGGTGTAGCGGGCGAGGGTGAGCGCGCCGCCGCCGAGGTGCACCACCCGTAGCGGGCGGCCGGGCGGCGCGGCGAGGTCGATGATGTGGCCGAGCCTGCGCTGGTAGGCGAAGTCGAGGTGGGCCGGGTCGGCGAGGTCGACGTGGGACTGCGGGGCACCGCCCACCAGCAGCGTCCATGCCTGTGGCCGCTCGCGGTCCGGGCGCAGCTCGGCGAGGCCGCCGCCCACGGGGGTGGTGCGGGGATCCGCGGGGCTGCGCCGATTACGTGCCATGGTCCGATTATCGACCGCCGGCACCGGCCACCGTTCACCCGGCCACGGACGCGTACCGGTGTGGATGCGGGTAGGGGCGCGGGTGCAGGTGTGGATGCGGGTGCGGATGCGGGTGGGCGCCCGCGCACGCCGCCCTCACGACGACGCCGGAGGCTGCTGTGCGAACCCGTCGACCAGCTCGATGGTCCGGGCGGCCGCGCCCAGCGCCTCCCGCAGCACCGCCGGGTCCGTCACCGGCCGGTCGGTGTGCGGCGGGACCAGCCAGCCGTTGCCGCAGGCCGTCGGATCGCCGTCCGTACGGTGGCAATGGCTGCCGGGCAGGTCCCAGCCGTCCGCGGTGCCCGGCGGGACCAGGAACGCCAGGCTGTCCGCCGCGCGGTCGTGGAACACCGGCCCCACGCCCGTGCTCAGCCGCAGCAGGTCCACGGCCTCCAGGCCCTGCCTGGACGGCACGGTCACCACGTCCCGCGCCGGGGGCACGCTCGTTTCGGGGCTGTGGCCCGAAGCACTGCTCTTCTCCACGGCAACCTCCCTCCAAGGGGAGCCGACGTGATCGGCTCCCACTTGTTACAACGGGATCCGCTGTACCGGGGGGGCACCGCCAGGGGTGGCGTTACCTGGCGAATCCCCACGCCGCCCCCCTGTTCGGGGGTGGGTGGCTGGGCACCGAGGGGCCGGCGGGTACCGGGAGGCTGCGGGGGCGCTTGGGACCGGCCCGGGGCCTGCCCTATTCGAGGTGCGCCGTATCGTTCCAGCGTTCGACCGCCGGCGCTCCGTAGGCCCAGCCGAGGACCGACAGCGAGGCCGGGTCGAGGCGCAGCGCGGCCGCGAAGGCCGGGTCGAGACCGAGCCATCGCGCGCCCAGGACGCGCAGGAAGTGCCCGTGCGCGAAGACCAGCACGTCGCGGGGGGCGGACCGCGCCCACTCGATCACCTCGTCCGCGCGTTCGGCGACCGCGGCCAGCGTCTCCCCGCCGGGCACCCCGTCCCGCCAGATGTGGAAGCCGGGCCGCAGTTCCTGGAGCTGCGCGGGCGTCAGCCCTTCGTACCGGCCGTAGTCCCATTCGAGCAGCGCGTCCCACTCCTTGGCCCGGCCGAACCCGGCGAGGTCGGCGGTGCCGGAGGCGCGCTGCAGTGGCGAGGTGCGGACCTCCGCGTCGGGCAGGCCGCTCCAGGGGGCGCGGGCGAGGCGTTCGCCGAGCAGCAGCGCGGTGCGCCGGCCCTCGTCGGTGAGCGGCATGTCGGTGCGGCCGGTGTGCCGCCCGGTGCGGGACCACTCCGTCTGCCCGTGCCGGACCAGGAGGATACGCGGCGCCACCACTGCCATACCGAAGGACCTTTCGCGGACCGGGCCGAAAACGCCTCCATCATCGCCCACCGCCGTCAGTCCTCGGCGAGCAGCCCTCGCAGCAGCCGGTCGAGCCCCCATTCGTACTGCGCCCCGGTGTCCTCCTGCGCGCACAGCAGCTCGGGGACCAGCGAGACCAGGGAGGGGTAGCGCTCGGCCGGCAGGGCGCCCAGCTTGGCCCGGACCCGCTCGCGCGCCCCCTCGTCGGACATCACGCGGGTGCGTCGGTTGCTCCACAGCGCGGAGCCCACGGTGTACTGCATCAACGTCACATGGGCGTGCACCGCGGCCTGCCGGGACAGCCCGGACCTGCGCAGCAGCGCGAGCATCCGGTCGATCACGGCGATCGCGTCGTCGCCGCGGGTGGGGCGGGTGAGGAGCTGGAGCGCGGACGGGTGCTCGGTGAAGAGCCGGTAGACGCCGAGGCAGACCTCGCGCAGTTCGCGGTCCGGGTGGGCGCCGCAGGCACTCGGCAACTCCACGGTGTCCAGCAGGCGCTGGGCGACGGCGTCGCTGATCTCGTCCTTGCCGCGGAAGTGCGAGTAGACCGCCATCGTGGCGACGCCCAGCTGCTCGGCAAGCGCACGCATGGTGAAAGCCTCGGCGCCGTCCCGATCGAGCAGAGCGATGGCGGCATCAAGGATACGATCCGGGTTGAGCGTGTTGCGGGGTGCGCGGCGCCGTGGGGAGCGGAGCGGCTGGGCCGACGGGGGTACCGACATCGGGATCTCTGTTCTCGTCCTTCGTACCTCGCGGCAGGCAACCAGGGAGCGGAACCGGGCGTCCTTCGCGGTGGGCTTACCCTGCATGACCGGGCTGAACACCATACGAACTCGGGGTATCTGCAAAACTTCGGGGGCGATGTGCGCCGCACTTAACGTACGGCGTACGGTTAAGCCTACGCCACCCGACCAGACCGCCGGAGCAGCGGCCAACGGAGAACCTGGAGAGACGTCCGGATGACGATCACTGCCACTGCGCCGCGCGCCGCTGCCTACCGCGGCAGGCTGCGCTGGTGGACCGAACTTCCGCTCATCGCCGTGGTCTACGCGCTCTACTCCGGAGCGCGGCTGCTGGTGCGCGGCGACGTGAGCGGCGCCGTGCAGCACGGCGCCGACATCCTGCACTTCGAGCAGATCCTGCACCTCGACCCGGAGCGCTGGTTCAACCGGCTGTTCACCGACCACGCCTTCCTCGGCGTGCCGGCCGACTTCGCGTACGCGTCGCTGCACTACATAGTCACGCCGACGGTCCTGGTCTGGCTGTGGCGCCGCCGGCCCACCCACTACCGGATGGCTCGCACCTGGCTGATGCTGTCCACCCTGATCGGGCTGGTCGGCTTCACCCTGCTACCCACCGCGCCGCCCCGACTGCTCACCGGCCACCACGGCTTCATAGACACGATGGCCCAGTACGGCTCCTACGGCTGGTGGGGCAGCGACGCGAGCGCGCCGCGCGGCATGGGCGACCTCACCAACCAGTACGCGGCGATGCCGAGCCTGCACGTCGGCTGGTCGCTGTGGTGCGGGATCATGCTCTTCCGCTACGGCCGGCACTGGACGGTGCGCACCCTCGGCGTGATCTACCCGCTGATGACCGCGTTCGTGGTGATGGGCACCGCCAACCACTACCTGCTGGACGCCGCCGCGGGCGTGATGGTGATGGGCGTCGGCTTCGTGCTGGCCAAGCCGGCGCTGCGGATGGTGGACGCGTTGTACACGCGGTACGGCTTCGGGCGTACGGCCTCGGCCCAGGCTGCGGGCACGGCTACGGCTACGGCTACGGTGCCCGCGCCGGCCGGTTCCGCCGGTGCCGCCGGTTCCATATCCGGTGTCACGTCCGATGCCGCAGGAGCGGTCGCGGCGGCTGCCCCGGAGCACGACCTGGCGGCGGAGAGCGCGGAGCCCGCGGCCACGCCGTCCGTACCGCGCCCGATGTCGGCGCCCGACGCCAGAACCGACACCGCGGCCCTGCCCGACGGCGAACCGGCCGCCCGCAACTGACCGCGCGGGCCTGCCTGTCGGCCGACACCCGGGCTCACTCCGGGCGTGCGTTGCGGGCGCCTCGGCCCGGTTGTCAGTGCCGGATGCCACACTCTCACGGGTGAGCACTACGCACTCCCTGCGGGAGCGGCTGGCCGTTCTGCGCGGTCCCGCCACCACCCCCCGCCCGATGGACGCGCGGGCGCTGGCCGCACTCGCCGCCAACCCCGGCTGCAAGCGCCGCGCGGTGATGGACGCCGCCGGGGTGGACAAGGGCGCCGTCGCCGAAGCGCTCGGCTCCCCCGCCCGGTTCGGCCAGTCCCGGTTCGCCTTCTCCCGCGGCCACGCCTTCGAAGCCCGGGTCAAGGCCGACGGCTGCGCCGAACTGCTGCGGCTGCTCGGCGCGGAGGGCAAGGCGGTGCTGCCCGACCTGTCGGCGCCCGGGCCCGAGGGCCGGGTGGCCAGGACCCGGATGGCGCTGGCCGAGGCCGTACCGGGCGAGTGGACCCTGCTCGACCACCCGCTGCTCGCGCTGGATGTCGCGGGCTCCACGGTCCACCTCGAACCCGACGCGGTGGCGGTCGCGCCCGACGGCACCTGGACCGTGGTCGAGATCAAGTCCTTCCCGATCCTGGACGGCGGCGCCGACGCGATGAAGGTCGGCGCGGCGGCCCGGCAGTCGGCGGTCTACGTACTCGCGCTGGACGCCGTCGCACCCGGCCGGACCCGCGCCGACATCATGCTGGTCTGCCCCAAGGACTTCTCCAACCTGCCCACCGCCGACCGGGTCGACATCCGCAAGCAGCTCGCCGTCACCCGCCGCCAGCTCACCCGGCTCACCCGGATCTCGGACATCGCCGACATGCTGCCCGAGGGCACCACCTTCGACCTGTCGTACACGCCCGACGGCCGCACCCCCACCCGACCGCAGGCCGAACTGGCCGCCGCCGTGGACACCGTCCCCGCCGCGTACGCGCCCGAGTGCCTGTCCACCTGTGAGCTGGCCTTCCACTGCCGGGACCGCTCCCGCGCGGCGGGCAAGGTCGAGGCCCTGGGCCGTTCGCTGCGCGGCGAACTCGGCGACCTCACGACCGTCGAGGCGGTGCTCGCCGCAGCCCACGGCCGGGCGGGCGACCCGCGCGACCCGGCGGTCGCGGCGCTGCGCCGTGCCGCCGCGCTGCGCGAGGAGGCGATGGCCGCCGCGCGGGACACCGCGGGTGATCCGGGCGAGCCCGATACGGGCGGCGGCCGCGACCGGGCCCACGACACTGCGGCGGGTGCGCCCCGCGCTTCCGGCCCGACGCCGGACCCGGCCCGGACCCCCGCCCACGTCCCGGCCCCGGCGCAGACGCCCGCGCCGGCCGCCGCCGAGCCGCCGGCCACCGCCCCTGGGCGTACGACGGGAGGCCCGGCATGAGCGTGCTGCACACCCTTGCCCGGGCCGAGGCGGTCGCGGCCCGCCGGGCCGTCCCGGCGGCGACCGTACGCCACTGCCACCTCTCCGACCGGCCGCTGGTGCTGGTGCCGCTCACCACCGCGGGTGAGGCGGGCGCGCCGCTGGGCGCGATGATCGGCACCGACCGGGACACTCC